>NZ_LYSP01000021.1:0-97010 GCF_001728945.1 Pseudomonas sp. ENNP23 | reverse complement strand
GGCCCACCGGGTAGCAGCCCGAGGAGGCCAGCACCGCCAGTGGTGCGCCCAACTGCTGTTCCAGGCGTTCCACCAGCGGTGCGCCGAGGCTGAGCACGTAGCCTTCGATGTTCTCGGAGAACTGGAAACCGTGGACGCACAGCGGCGGCGTCACCTGGATGGAGGGTTCGTCGACGGGGCTGTGCCGGCCTTCCACCTCCACCACCGCCTGGCCGCGCTGCACGTAGAGCAGTTGGAACAGGTCGGCATGGCGGTGCGGCTTGATCTCCCAGTGGTGCAGGCTGCTGCGCTTGGGAATGGACTCGCAATGCAGCAGGTCGGGGGTCGGCCAGGCCTGGTTCTCGCCGTAGAGCTTGAACACGGGCACGCCGGGGATGCGGTCGGTCATGGAGGGTCTGGCACGGATCAGCGGTGGATGGCTGCCCGATAATCGGACGCTGTTTTCAAAAGTGCAATTCCTGGTACGGAAAACACCCTTCTTTTCCCAATCTTGTCGGTAAAAATGCAGGGGCATCCAAGCCACTCGTTTGCGGTCGCTGCCAGCCATCGGGCCGCAACGCCTCACTGAGAGACAAGAACAATGAAAACCCAGGTTGCCATCATCGGTGCCGGCCCCTCGGGCCTGCTGCTCGGCCAGTTGCTGTACAAGGCCGGTATCGACACCCTCATCATCGAGCGCCAGACCCCCGACTACGTTCTCGGCCGCATCCGTGCCGGCGTACTGGAGCAGGGCACGGTGGACATGCTCCGCGAGGCCGGCGTGAGTGCCCGGATGGATGCCGAGGGGCTGGTGCATGAGGGCGTCGAGCTGGTGGTCGACGGCAAGCGGGTGCCGATCCACCTGAGCGAACTCACCGGCGGCAAGAGCGTGATGGTCTATGGCCAGACCGAGGTCACCCGTGACCTGATGGAGGCCCGCGCCGCCAGCGGTGCGCCGACCGTCTACGGTGCCCGCAACGTGGCGCTGCACGAGCTGAAGGGCGAGCGCCCCTGTGTCACCTTCGAGCACGCCGGCGAGCAGGTCCGGGTCAACTGCGACTACATCGCCGGCTGCGACGGCTTCCACGGCGTGTCGCGCCAGAGCATTCCGGCCGGGGTGCTCACCGAGTACGAGCGCGTGTACCCCTTCGGCTGGCTGGGCCTGCTGTCCGACACCCCGCCGGTTCACCAGGAACTCATCTACGCCCAGCACCCGCGCGGCTTTTCCCTGTGCAGCCAGCGTTCCCTGACCCGCAGCCGCTACTACCTGCAGGTGCCGCTGACGGACAAGGTGGAGGACTGGTCCGACGAGCGTTTCTGGACCGAGCTGAAGGCACGCCTGCCGGGCGAGGTGGCCGAGCGACTGGTGACCGGGCCGTCCCTGGAGAAGAGCATTGCCCCGCTGCGCAGTTTCGTGGTGGAGCCCATGCAGTACGGCCACCTGTTCCTGGTGGGGGATGCCGCCCACATCGTCCCGCCCACCGGCGCCAAGGGCCTGAACCTGGCGGCGTCCGACGTCTGCTACCTCTACCGCATCCTGGTCAAGGTCTACCGCGAGGGGCGCACCGACCTGCTGGAGAAGTACTCCGAACTGGCCCTGCGCCGGGTCTGGAAGGGCGAGCGCTTCAGTTGGTTCATGACCAACCTGCTGCACGACTTCAACGGCCATCAGGACGCCTGGGACCAGAAGATGCAGCAGGCCGACCGCGAGTACTTCCTCAGCTCCCGGGCGGGGCTGGTGAGCATCGCCGAGAACTATGTGGGCCTGCCTTACGAGCGGGTGGAGTGAGGCCTGCCCGGTAGCTGTGAAAGGCCCCCGGTGGCTCAGGTTGCCGGGGGCTCTTTTATGAGTCGAGTGCCGTTGCGGCGGCGCTCGCCCGCCTAACGCGGCAGCTCGATCCGCTCCTGTTCCCCCGGCACCACCGGCCAGTCGGCCGCTGCCCAGCGCTGGCGGGCCGCGTCGATCAGGGCCGGGTCGCTGGCGACGAAGTTCCAGTTCATCCGCCTCGGGCCGTCCAGGGGGGCGCCGCCGATCATCACCAGGTGCGCTTCGCTGCAGGCGCTGAGGCTGAAGGTTTCGCCCTCGGGGAGCACGGTGAGGCTGTGGCGTTCCAGGGGCTGGTCGTCGAGCAGGGCTTCGCCGTCCAGCAGGTAGAGGGCGCGCTGCGGGTGTTCGTCGGGCAGCAGCAGGGTGGCGCCGGTCTGCAGGCGCAGCTCGGCGTAGAGGGTGGGGCTGGTGACCGGTACGGGGGATTCCAGGCAGAAGCCGTGGCCGGCGATGAGGCGGATGCTCACCCCCAGGCTGTCCTGCTGCGGCAGGCTGGCGGCGGGGTGGTGGCTGTAGCGGGGGGCGCCTTGCTCCTGCTCGCGGGGCAGGGCGAGCCACACCTGCAGGCCGTGCAGGCGCGAGCCGTTGGCGAGCAGCTCGGCCGGGGTGCGCTCGACATGGGCGACGCCGGCGCCGGCGGTCATCCAACTGACGTCACCGGGGCCCACGCGCTGGTCGGAGCCGAGGCTGTCCTTGTGCTGCAGCGTGCCCTCGAACAGGTAGGTGAGGGTGGAGAGGCCGATGTGCGGGTGCTGGCGCACGTTCATGCCCTGCCCAGGGGCGAAGGCGGTGGCGAGCATGTGGTCGAAGAACACGAAGGGGCCGACGCTGCGGCACTGAGCCGAGGGGATCGGCCGGAGGATGGGCAGCCCCGCCACGTCTTCGGGGCGGGGGCGGATCACGAGGGGGCTGGTCATGGGGCGGCTCCGGCGGGCTGAGCGGCAAGCATAGCGCCGCGCCGGAGCCGGTGGCGTCACTGGCTGAAGTTGCCTTCGGCCAGGCGCGTTTCGATCTTCACCTCGGCGGTGGTCATCAGCTTGTGGATCGGGCACTTGTCGGCGATGCGCAGCAGGGTGGCGCGCTGCTCGTCGGTGAGGGCGCCGCGCAGGGTCAGCTTCACGCTCACGCCGTAGTGGCCATCCTTCTCGCGGCTGCTGTCGTGGAGCACTTCCACGCCCACGCCGGTCAGCGGGATGTCGTGCTGGCGCGCGTAGTAGGTGACGGTCAGCGCCTTGCAGGCGCCGAGGGCGGTGTCGAAGTAGTCATGGGGTTCGGGCGCGCTGCCGTCGCCGCCCAGGGCCCTGGGCATGTCGGTGAACAGCGCGTGGGTCTCGTCGACGCGGATGGCGTGGCGGTAGCCGTCGGCGGATTCGGTGGTGACGGTGATGGTCATCGGCAGTCCTCGGGTGGTGGGTTCATGGAGCACCCGGCGTGCGCACGGGGGCCGTGGTGTTTGGAGCCTGCAAGCGGGCCGGGTGTTCCCGGGATTTTTCATCCGCCCTGGCGCTGTGGGTGCGTGCCGGGTCTGTCGGCGGGTGGTACCAGAGCTCGGCGCGGCCCAGGGGCACCGTGTCGGGCAGGTCGGGGTTCTGCAGTTCGATCACCCGGCGCTGGTCCAGGCGGGCGCGGCGGATGCTGTCGCCGTGGCGGCGTTGGAACAGCCTCTCGAAGCTGCCATCGGCAATGGTCCGCTCCAGCCCGCGCTCGAGGGCGGCCGTGAGGTCGGGGCGCGACTTGGAGGTGAAGAAATAGAGGGCAGTGGGGTAGTGCAGCACCAGGTGCTCGTCGACGGTGAGGTCGAGGCCTTGCTCGCGCGCGCGCCGGGCCTCGACCCAGGCCACAACCACCTCGCGTGGGAAGAGTTCGAAACGTTTGGCCTGGAGCATGCGAAACAGGCCTTCATAGCTCGGCGAGGTGAGTACGGTCAGGCCGTTGGCGCGCAGGATGGCGGTGTCGGGCCAGTCATGGCGCTGGCCGATGCGCAGCGTCTTGAGGTCGTCCAGGCTGGCGATGCTGGCCAGGCTCTGGGCCCGGTCTGCCCGTACCAACGGGACGCGCCAGCCGATCAGGCCTTTGTAGATGGGGATGCGGATGGGGGCGAGCTCCGCCTCGCGCTCGCGGGTGGTCATGGCCCACATCACCTGTAAGGTGCCGTCGTTCTGCTCCAGCGAGTACTGAGCGCGCGACTGCGGCACCGGTTCGAGGCTGCGCTCCAGGCGGTAGTCGACGCCGCTGCGGTCCAGGGCCAGTTGCAGCAGCTCGACCACATACGCCTCCGGGTCGGCGCCATGGGAGTGCTTCGGGTAGACCAGGCGCTCGGCAGCGCCGACGGTGCAGGCAACACAGGCGAGAAGCAGCGGAAGGCAGCGTTTCATGGCGAAAGCTCTCGTGACAGCTGGGCAAGCATAATCCGTAAATCCGGGCGGATCATTCTCTGAACCCCGCAGGCGAAGCGCGGGTCTACCTTGGCAAGCCCCCTGGAGGACCTGGCCTTGCCCCTGATCCGAACCTGCACGGCCACGCTGCTGGCATGCTGCGCGCTGGTGGCGCAGGCGCGTGACTACCACTACAGCGACGCGCACCTGCACTACGTGGACTTCTTCCAGGAGAGCGACGGCATGCGCCCGCTGCTCGAGGCCATGGACAAGGGCGCCATCGACCACGTGATGATTGCCGGCGTGCCGGTGGCCAAGAAGTGGCACGAGGACGAGCCCAAGCGCCCGCGCTACTACGCCGGTGACGATGCCGGCGCCTACTGGTACAGCGCCACCGACGTGCTGGTGGCCGATGCGGTGAAGCGTCTGCAGGAGCACCAGCGCGGGCGCTTCCACCCCTTTCTCAGCGGCTTCAACCCCAACGACAAGAACGCCGATGCCCACATCCGCCGGATGCTGGAGCTGGACCCGGGGCTGTGGCAGGGCATCGGCGAGGTGTTCACCCGCCACGACGACCTCACCGCCCTGACCGACGGCGACACGCCTCGGGCCAACAACGAGGCCATGGCCCGCGTCTACCACCTGGCCGCCGAATACGACCTGCCGGTGATGTTGCACTCCAACATCACCTCCAAGCGCGAGCGCAACCCGCTGTACCTGGCGGAGCTGGAGGAGCCGCTGCGCAACCACCCCCACGTGCGCTTCATCTGGGCCCACGCCGGCACCAGCAAGGAGATCCACCGCCACCAGACGAAGCTGGACTTCCTCCTGCCGACCCTGGAGCGCCTGCTGGAGAGCTACCCGAACCTCTATGTCGACCTGTCCTGGACGGTGCTGCAGCCCTATCTGCTGAACCGGGACGGCCGCGCCGACCCGCAGTGGGTGGCGCTGGTGAAGCGCTACCCCGAGCGCTTCATGCTCGGCTCCGACGTGGTCGGCCGCTTCGACGGCCTGGGCGAGTACCTGAGCGCCTACGATCCCTTCCTCGACGCACTGCCCGAGGCGGTGGCGCGCCAGGTGGCGCGGGACAACTTCCTCGCCGTGCTGCCACGCTACGGGCGCCCGGCCAGCGGAACGGCCGAATGAGCCGGCCCGGCCCAGGGCGCCTGGGCCGGGCGGGGACTCACAGGGTGAGCTGCAGGCGTTTGACCAGGGCGCCGGGGAGCAGCGAAGAGAGGGTCTGGCGTTCGCCGTAGGTGCTGGCGGAGAGGCGCAGTTGGCGTTCGACGGTGAGGGCTTCGAGCTGGTCGCCGAGCAGGTCGAAGAGGCTGTCGTCGAAGCGCATGGTGCTGACCGGTGCCTGGATGCGGCCGTCCTCCACCCAGAAGGTGGCGAAGCGGGTCATGCCGGTGATGCGGGCGGCGGGCAGGTCGGACCAGTTCAGGTACCAGAGGTTGCCGATGTAGAGCCCGGTGCCGAGGGCGGCGAGGGCGTCCGCCTCGGGCAGGGTGCCAGCGTCCATCACCAGGGCCTGGGGGCTCTCGTCACCGCTGGCGCCGTTGCCGGGCATGCCGTATTCACGGGCGCTGCGCGAGCCCACCAGGCGACCGGTGAGGCGGCCCTGCTGGATGAGGGCGACGTCGCTGCGCGGCGAGCCTTCGGCGGTGAAGGCCGGGGACAGGGCGCCGACCACCTGTTCGTGCAGGCCCAGCAGCGGGCTGAAGCGGGCGCCGTCGCCGTCCAGGCGTTGCAGCGGGCTTTCCTTGGTCGCCAGGGCACGGGCAGAGAAGCCGCCCCAGCAGAGCATGCCGGTGATTTCCTCCAGCGCAGCCGGGGCGATGTAGGCGCGGTAGCCACCCGGCGCCAGCACGCGCAGCGGCTTGCCCAGGTGCTCCAGTTGGGCGCGGGCAGCGGCGAAGCGGCGATGGAATTCCTCGTCGTTCCAGCCCTGGCCGGCGTAGTCGGCCTTCACCGCCTGGCCGTTGGCGTGGAACAGGCTGAAGTCGAAGTTGAAGCAGTGGGCGCTGTGCCAGCCGAAGGCGCCCCAGCTGTTGGCGAAGCCCCGATAGAGCGGGCCGGCGGCATAGATGCCGACCAGGTCCAGTCCTTCGGCGGCGGCGCTGATGCAGGGCAGCACGATGGCCGGGTCGGGCAGCGGCTGGGTGTCGACGTGGCGCCGCTGCCAGGGCGTGCGGTCGGGCATCAGGTAAGGGTCGGGCGGCAACTGGCCGATCACCGCGCGCAGGCGGTCGAGGCCGTCCGCCAGGCGCTGGCGGTCTTCGTCCGGCTGGCCGGAGAGGGTGACGGCCATCTGCGCCTGGCGCTCGGCGGCGATCAGTTGCAGGGTGGCCCCGGCCTGGGACACCTGGCCGGCCTGGCGCACGCGGGCGTGGTTGAAGCGGATGAAGTCGGAGGCCTCGGCGCTGTACCAGAGGGTGAAGTCCTCGCCGGGGCGCATGGCCTGGCGCAGGGAGTCGGCGAGGGCGGCGAAGCCGGCTTCGCGGGCGTCGATCTGCACGTTCATCAGGCGGCACCTCCGAATACGTCGACCTGGCTGAATACGCAGGCGGGGGAGGCGTGGCCCACCCGCACCACCTGGTTGGGCTCGCCCTTGCCGCAGAAGGGCGTGCCGAGCACTTCGAAGGTGCTGGCATCGCCCACCGCCGCGAGGCTGCGCCAGAAACTGGCGGAGATGCCCCGGTAGTTGGGGTTCTTCACCACGCCCTTGAGCTCGCCGTTCTCGATGAGCTGGCCCCATTCGCAGCCGAACTGGAACTTGTTGCGCGCATCGTCGATGGACCAGGAGCGGTTGGTGGTCATCAGGATGCCGCGCTCGATGCCGCCGATCAGTTGATCCAGGCGCTGGTCGCCGGGCTCGATGTTGAGGTTGGCCATGCGGTCGATGGGCGCGCGGTTCCAACTGCAGGCGCGGCTGTTGGCCACGCCCGGCAGGCCGCTGCGTTGCTGCGAGAGGGCGCCGCCGAGGGGCCGCAGGAGCAGGCCCTTGTCGATCAGCAGGGTCTTTTGCGCGGGGCTGCCATCGTCGTCGTGGCCGTAGCTGGCCAGTTCCTCGGGGATGCCCGGATCGAAGCTGACGTTGAGCAGCGCCGAGCCGTACTGGTAATGACCGAAGTCTTCCTGGCGGATGAAGCTGGTGCCGGCGTAGTTGCGTTCGTCGCCGAGGATGCGGTCCAGCTCCAGCGGGTGGCCGATGGATTCGTGGATCTGCAGCATCATCTGCTCGGGCATCAGCAGCAGGTCGCGCGCACCTTCCGGGGTGTTGGGCGCCAGCAGCAACTGCAGCGCCTCGTCGGCCACGCGCGGTGCCGAGCCGCGCAGCCCCAGGCGCTGGATGACCTCGGCGCCGCCCTGTTGGCCGCCGCTGTAGCCGCCGAAGCTGCGGGTCTGGCTGTCGTGGCCGTCGAAGGCGGTGACGCTGGCGCCGGGGTAGACGAATTGCAGCTCCTGCCAGTGCTCGGCGCCGACGCTGTTGAGGTAGAGCTGCTCGTGGCGGTCGACGCTGAGCAGCAGGGTCCAGTTGACCAGGCGCGGGTCGGCGGGCACCGCGGCGGACTCCTCGCGCAGCAGCTCGATGCGCTCGGCGATGCCGGGCAGCGGGGTGTCGAGGCCCGGGGAGCGGTACTCGGCGCGGCCCTGGGGCGGGGCGACGCGGGCGTCCACCAGGTTGTACGGGGCGATCAGCCGGGCGCGCGCTTCGGCCAGGTCGAGGGCGCGCTGCAGACCGGCGGTGCTGAGGTCGCTGGTGGCGGCATAGGCTTCGACGCCGCCGATGCGCACGCTGAGCATGGCGCCCAGGTCGCTGGAGAAGAGCGGCGGCTCGGCGACGTTGCGCCTTACCTCGCAGTGCTCGCCGCTCTGGCGGACGATGCGCAGGGCGTGGAAGTCGGCGCGGCTGCGCAGGGTGGAGAACTGCTGCTTGAGTCGTTCGAACACGGGGCACTCTCAGGATGCGGAAAGGCGAGCGCGCATGGTCGCGCGCCGCGCGTGGATGGACAAGAACGGGTACGGAAAGGAGATGTGACATTTGCGCAGCAGGTCGCCAAGGGCCGTCACCGCTCAAGGGCGCGACCTCGCTGGGGTCAGGAATGGGTAAATAGGCGGTAAAGAGGCTTTGCCTGGCCTCGCCGAGTGCTTATCGTGCTCGCTCTCGCACGAACCGACCGCAGAATCATGCCCTCGATCCAAGACCCGCACGCTCGTCCCGCCCGGCGCTGGCCGCTCATCCTCGTCTGTCTGTTCGCCCTGGTGGCGCTGATCTGGTGGCTGTGGCCCGCCGCCTCCGGCCACAAGGCCGATGAGCCCCGCACCCGTCCGGGAGCGGCCGGAGCGGCCCGCCCGGGCTTCGGCCCGTTCAGCGGCCCGGTGCCGGTGCGCGTGGCCGCCGCCACCCAGGGTGACTTCCCCGTCTACTACAAGGCCCTTGGCACGGTCACCGCGCTGAACACGGTGAACGTCAAGGCCCGCGTCAGCGGCGAGGTGGTCAAGCTGGCCTTCGAGGAGGGCCAGCAGGTCAAGGCCGGCGATCTGCTGGCGGTGATCGACCCGCGCCCCTACCAGGTCGCCCTGCAGCAGGCCGAAGGCACGCTGTTGCAGAGCCAGGCCCAGTTGAAGAACGCCGAGATCGACCTGGCCCGCTACCGCGGCCTGTATGCCGAGGACAGCATCGCCAAGCAGACCCTGGACACCCAGGAAGCGCTGGTGGGCCAGTACAAGGGCACGGTCAAGGCCAACCAGGCCGCCGTCGCCGAGGCCAAGCTGAACCTCAGCTTCACCCAGGTGCGCGCGCCGGTGGCCGGCCGCGTCGGCCTGCGCCAGGTGGACCTGGGCAACCAGGTCGGCACCGGCGACACCACGCCGCTGGTGGTGATCACCCAGAACCGCCCCATCAGCGTCACCTTCACCCTGCCGGAGAACCAGTTGCCCGGCGTGGTCAGCCGCTTCCGCAGCGGCCAGACGATGCCGGTGGAGGCCTGGGACCGGGGCGACACCCTGAAGCAGGCCGAGGGCGTGCTGCAGAGCCTGGACAACCAGATCGACACCACCACCGGTACGCTGAAGTTCAAGGCGCGCTTCGCCAACGACAGCGAGACCCTGTTCCCCAACCAGTTCGTCAACGTGCGCCTGCTGGCCGACACCCTGGCCGAGGCCGTGCTGGTGCCCTCGGCTGCGGTGCAGTTCGGCAGCCAGGGCACCTTCGCCTACGTGCTGGACGGCGAGAAGAAGGTGCGCGTGCAGAAACTCGAGACCGGCCCCAGCGACGGCGAGCTCACGGTGATCCGCAGCGGCCTCAAGGCCGGCGAGCGGGTGGTGCTGGAAGGCACCGACCGCCTGCGCGACGGCAGCGACGTGGAAGTGGTGCACGACAGCGATGCCGTGCCGGCCGCGCCGAGCGAGCAACTGCAAGGCGCCGACAAGGGCGAGCAGGGCGGCAAGGCTGAAAAAGGCGTATGAACATCTCCCGCCTGTTCATCCTGCGGCCGGTCGCCACCACGCTGAGCATGCTGGCGATCCTGCTGGCCGGCCTGATCGCCTACCGCCTGCTGCCGGTGTCGGCGTTGCCGGAGGTGGACTACCCGACCATCCGCGTGATGACGCTCTACCCGGGTGCCAGCCCGGACGTGATGACCAGCGCCGTGACCGCGCCGCTGGAGCGCCAGTTCGGGCAGATGCCGGGGCTGGACCAGATGTCCTCCACCAGTTCCGGCGGCGCTTCGGTGATCACCCTGCGTTTCAACCTGGACGTGCAGTTGGACGTGGCCGAGCAGGAAGTGCAGGCGGCCATCAACGCCGCCACCAACCTGCTGCCCAATGACCTGCCGGCACCGCCGGTCTACAACAAGGTCAACCCCGCCGATACCCCGGTGCTGACCGTGGCGGTGATGTCGCGCACCTTGCCGCTGCCGCAGTTGCACACCCTGGTGGATACGCGCATGGCGCAGAAGCTGTCGCAGATCAGCGGCGTCGGCATGGTCAGCATCGCCGGCGGCCAGCGCCAGGCGGTGCGCATCAAGGTCAACCCGGAGGCCCTCGCGGCCAACGGCCTGAACCTCTCCAGCGTGCGTTCGCTGATCACCGCGTCTAACGTCAACCAGCCCAAGGGCAACTTCGACGGCCCGACGCGCACTTCGATGCTGGATGCCAACGACCAACTGAAGTCGGCGGACGAGTACGCCAACCTGATCCTCGCCTACAAGAACGGTGCGGCGCTGCGCCTGAAGGATGTGGCCACCATCGTCGAAGGCGCGGAGAACGAGCGACTGGCCGCCTGGGCCAACCAGAACCAGGCCGTGCTGCTGAACATCCAGCGCCAGCCCGGCGCCAACGTCATCGAGGTGGTGGACCGCATCCAGGAGCTGCTGCCGAAGATGACCGCCAACCTGCCGGCGGGCCTGGACGTGATGGTGCTGACCGACCGTACCCAGACCATCCGCGCCTCGGTACGCGACGTGCAGCACGAGCTGATGCTGGCCATCGCCCTGGTGGTGATGGTGACCTTCTTGTTCCTGCGCCGGGTCAGCGCGACGCTGATCCCCTCCATCGCCGTGCCGCTGTCCCTGGTGGGCACCTTCGGGGTGATGTACCTGGCCGGCTTCTCGGTGAACAACCTGACGCTGATGGCCCTGACCATCGCCACCGGCTTCGTGGTGGACGACGCCATCGTCATGCTGGAGAACATCGCCCGCCATCTGGAGGAGGGCGCTACGCCGCTGGAGGCCGCGCTCAAGGGCGCCCGGCAGATCGGCTTCACGCTGATCTCCCTGACCTTCTCGCTGATCGCCGTGCTGATCCCGCTGCTGTTCATGGCTGATGTGGTGGGGCGGCTGTTCCGCGAGTTCGCCATCACCCTGGCGGTAGCCATCCTGATCTCCCTGGTGGTGTCACTGACCCTGACGCCGATGATGTGCGCGCGGCTGCTCAAGCCCGAGCCGGAGCCCAAGGACCAGGGCCGTTTCTACCGCGCCAGCGGCGCTTTCATCGACGGCATGATCGAGCGCTATTCCCATGGCCTGCGCTGGGTGTTGCGCCACCAGATGCTGACCCTGTTGGTAGCCCTCGGCACCCTGGCGCTGACCGTGGTGCTGTACCTGGCGGTGCCCAAGGGCTTCTTCCCGGTGCAGGACACCGGCGTCATCCAGGGCATCACCGAGGCGCCGCAGTCGGTGTCGTTCCGCGCCATGGGCGAGCGCCAGCAGCAGGCGGCCGAGGTGATCCTCAAGGACCCGGCGGTGGCCAGCCTGACCTCCTACATCGGCGTCGACGGCGACAACGTCACCCTCAACAGCGGGCGCATGCTGATCAACCTCAAGCCCCACGGCGAGCGCGACGTCACTGCCAGCGAAGTGATCCAGCGCCTGCAGCCGCAACTGGAGCGCCTGGTGGGCATCCGCCTGTACCTGCAGCCGGTGCAGGACCTGACCATCGAGGACCGGGTCAGCCGCACGCAGTTCCAGTTCAGCATGGAGTCCCCGGACGCCGACCTGCTGCGCGAGTGGACCGGCAAGCTGGTGGATGCCTTGCGCCAACAGCCGGAGCTGTCCGACGTGGCCAGCGACCTGCAGGACAAGGGCCTGCAGGTGTATCTGGACATCGACCGCGATATGGCCGGGCGCCTGGGGGTGGAGGTCTCGTCCATCACCGATGCGCTCTACGACGCCTTCGGCCAGCGGCAGATCTCCACCATCTTCACCCAGGCCAGCCAGTACCGCGTGGTGCTGGAGTCCGCCACGGGCGATCGCGTCGGGCCCAAGGCGCTGGAGCAGTTGCGGGTGGCCGGCACCGATGGCGTGCAGGTGCCGCTCGCGGCCCTGGCGCGCATCCAGGAGCGCCAGTCGGCCCTGGTGGTGAACCACATCAGCCAGTTCCCGGCGGTGAACCTCTCCTTCAACCTGGCGCCTGGCGTGGCCCTGGGCGAGGCGGTGCAGGTGATCGAGCGGGTGCAGCAGGAGATCGGCCTGCCGGAAGGCGTCCAGACCCGCTTCCAGGGCGCGGCGGCGGCCTTCGAGGCGTCGCTGTCGAGCACGCTGCTGCTGATCCTGGCGGCGGTGGTGACCATGTACATCGTCCTCGGCGTGCTCTACGAGAGCTACATCCACCCGATCACCATCCTTTCCACGCTGCCCTCGGCGGGTGTTGGCGCCTTGCTGGCGTTGCTGCTGTCGGGCAACGACCTGGGCCTGATCGCCATCATCGGCATCATCCTGCTGATCGGCATCGTCAAGAAGAACGCGATCATGATGATCGACTTCGCCCTGGAGGCCGAGCGCCAGCAGGGCATGGCGCCGGAGGAGGCCATCTACCAGGCGGCGCTGCTGCGCTTCCGGCCGATCCTGATGACCACCCTGGCCGCGCTGTTCGGTGCCGTGCCGCTGATGCTCGCCAGCGGTTCCGGCGCGGAGCTGCGCCAGCCCCTGGGCCTGGTGATGGTGGGCGGCCTGCTGGTGAGCCAGGTGCTGACGCTGTTCACCACGCCGGTCATCTACCTGTTCTTCGATCGCCTCTCGCGGCGCTTCACCGGCCGCAGCGCGGCAGGGGTGGCGGCATGATGCGCCTCTTGCCGGCTGCCCCGGTCGGAGCGACGCCGTGAACCTGTCCGCTCCCTTCATCCGCCGGCCGGTGGCGACCCTGCTGCTGAGCCTGGCGATCATGCTGCTGGGCGGGGTGAGCTTCGGCCTGTTGCCGGTCTCGCCGCTGCCGCAGATGGACTTTCCGGTGATCACCGTGCAGGCCAGCCTGCCCGGTGCCAGCCCGGAGATCATGGCCTCCAGCGTCACCACGCCGCTGGAACGCTCCCTGGGCACGCTCTCGGGCATTACCCAGATGACCAGCCGCACCAGCCAGGGCTCGACGCGGATCGTCATCCAGTTCGACCTGGATCGCGACATCAACGGGGCTGCCCGCGAGGTGCAGGCGGCCATCAACGCCTCGCGCAACCTGCTGCCCAGCGGCATGCGCAGCATGCCCACCTACAAGAAGGTCAACCCGTCCCAGGCGCCGATCATGGTGCTGTCACTGACCTCCGACGTGCTGGAGAAGGGTCAGCTTTACGACCTGGCCTCGACCATCCTGGCCCAGAGCCTGGCCCAGGTTCAGGGCGTGGGTGAGGTGCAGATCGGCGGCAGTTCGCTGCCGGCTGTGCGGGTGGAGCTGGAGCCGCAGTTGCTCAACCAGTACGGCATCGCCCTGGACGACGTGCGCAGGACCATCGCCGCTGCCAACCAGCGCCGCCCCAAGGGCGCGGTGGAAGACGCCGAGCGCCACTGGCAGGTGGGCGCCAGCGACCAGTTGGAGAAGGCCGCCGACTATGCGCCGCTGATCCTCCGCTACCAGGATGGCGCGGCCTTGCGTCTGGGCGATGTGGCCAAGGTGCGCGATGCCGTGGAGGACCGCTACAACAGCGGCTTCTTCAATGACCAGGACGCGGTGCTGCTGGTGATCAACCGTCAGGCCGGCGCCAACATCATCGAGACCATCGAGCGCATCAAGACGCAGTTGCCGAGCCTGCAGGCGGTGCTGCCGGCCAGCGTCAAGCTGAACCTGGCCATGGACCGCTCGCCGGTGATCCGGGCGACCCTGCACGAGGCCGAGCGCACCCTGCTGATCGCCGTGGTGCTGGTGATCCTGGTGGTCTACCTGTTCCTCGGCAGCCTGCGCGCGTCGCTGATCCCGGCGCTGGCAGTGCCGGTGTCGCTGGTGGGCACCTTCGCGGTGATGTACCTGTGCGGCTTCTCCCTCAACGTGCTGTCGCTGATGGCGCTGATCCTCGCCGCCGGCCTGGTGGTGGACGACGCCATCGTGGTGCTGGAGAACATCGCCCGGCACATCAATGAGGGCATGCCGCCGTTCAAGGCGGCGCTGCAGGGCACCCGCGAGGTGGGCTTCACCCTGCTGTCGATGAACCTGTCGCTGGTGGTGGTGTTCGTCTCCATCCTGTTCATCGGCGGCATCATCGACCGCATGTTCCGCGAGTTCTCCCTGACCCTGACGGCGGCCATCCTGGTGTCGCTGCTGGTGTCGCTGACGCTGACGCCGATGCTCTGCGCACGCTGGCTCAAGCCCCACGTGCCGGACAAAGACAGCCGCATGCAGCGTTGGAGCGAGGCGATCCACCAGCGCATGACCCGGCTCTACGACGTCAGCCTCGGCTGGGCCCTGCGCCACCCACGCCTGACCCTGGCCAGCCTGCTGGTGACCATCGGCCTCAACGTCGCGCTTTACGTGATCGTGCCCAAGACCTTCATGCCGCAGCAGGACACCGGCCAGTTGATCGGCTTCATCCGCGGTGACGATGGCCTGTCATTCAGCGTGATGCAGCCGAAGATGGAAATCTTCCGCCGCGCGGTGCTCAAGGACCCGGCAGTGGAAAGTGTGGCCGGCTTCATCGGCGGCAGCGGCGGCATCAACAACGCCTTCATGATCGTGCGGCTGAAGCCGATCAAGGAGCGCCAGCTTTCCGCCCAGAAGGTGATCGAGCGCCTGCGCAAGGACATGCCCCGGGTGCCCGGCGGCCGGCTGATGCTGATGGCCGACCAGGACATCATGACCGGCGGCTCCCGCGAGCAGCGCAGCTCCCAGTACGAGTACGTGCTGCAGGCCGGCGAGCTGGCCGACCTGCGCACCTGGCTGCCCAAGGTGACCGACGCGCTGAAGGCGCTGCCGGAGCTGACCGCCATCGACGCGCGGGAAGGCGAGGGCGCCCAGCAGGTGACCCTGAAGGTGGACCGGGACGCAGCCAAGCGCCTGGGCATCGACATGGCGATGGTCACCACGGTGCTCAACAACGCTTACAGCCAGCGGCAGATCTCCACCATCTACGACAGCCTCAACCAATACCGCGTGGTGATGGAGGTGAACCCGAAGTACGCCCAGGACCCATCGACCCTGGAGCAGGTGCAGGTGATCACCACCGACGGCCAGCGCGTGCCGCTCTCGGCCATCGCCCGCTACGAGCGCAGCCTGGAGAACGACCGGGTCAACCACGAGGGCCAGTTCGCCTCGGAGAGCATCTCCTTCGACCTGGCGCCGGGGGTGAGCCTGGACCAGGCCACGGTGGCCATCGAACGGGCCGTGGCGGCCATCGGTATGCCCAGTAGCGTGATCGCGCGCCTGGGCGGCACCGCCGACGCTTTCGCCAGTGCCCAGCAGAACCAGCCGTGGATGATCCTCGCCGCGCTGCTGCTGGTCTACCTGGTGCTGGGCATTCTCTACGAGAGCTACATCCATCCGCTGACCATCCTCTCGACGCTGCCGTCGGCAGGGGTCGGTGCGCTGCTGACCATCCAGTTGCTGGGCGGCGAGTTCAGCCTGATCTCGCTGCTGGGGCTGTTCCTGCTCATCGGCATCGTCAAGAAGAACGCCATCCTGATGATCGACCTGGCGCTGCAACTGGAGCGCGGTGAGGGGCTGGCTCCGGCAGAGTCCATCCACCGCGCCTGCCTGCTGCGCCTGCGGCCGATCCTGATGACCACCCTGGCGGCCATCCTCGGTGCCGTGCCGTTGCTGATCGGCGGGGCGGAGGGCGCGGAGATGCGCCAGCCGCTGGGCGTGACCATCATCGGCGGCCTGGTGTTGAGCCAGGTCCTCACCCTCTACACCACCCCTGTGGTCTACCTGTACCTCGACCGCCTGCGCCATCGCTTCAACCGCTGGCGCGGCGTGCGCACCGACGCTTCGCTGGAGACACCGCTATGAACCCCCATGCCCGCCCTCTGTTCCCGGCCCTGGCCCTGGCGGTCGCCCTGGCCGGTTGCGCCGTGGGCCCCGACTACCAGCGCCCGGATGTGGCTCGCGCCGCCCAGTTCAAGCACGTGGAGGGCTGGAAGGCCGCCGCGCCGGCCGACACCCTGGCCCGTGGCGCCTGGTGGGAGCTGTACAACGACCCGGTGCTGAACGACCTGCAGCAGCGTCTGGAGCGCTCCAACCAGACCCTCGCGCAGTCCGTCGCTCAGTACCGCCAGGCGCAGGCGCTGGCCCGTGGTGCGAGTGCCTCGTTCTTCCCCTCGGTGAACGCCAACGCCAGCAAGACCCGCTCCGGCCAGGGCGGCGGCAGCAGCACCGTTCGGTTGTCCGACGGCTCCACCGTGAGCAGCGGCGGGGGCAGCGGCGCCATCTCCAACAGCTACAGCGCCACCCTGGGGGTGAGCTGGGAGCTGGACCTGTGGGGCAAGCTGCGCCGCCAACTGGAGGCGGACGACGCCAGCCTTCAGGCCAGTGCTGCTGATCTTGCTGCCGTGCGCCTCAGCCAGCAGTCGCAGTTGGCGCAGAGCTACCTGCAGTTGCGGGTGCTCGATGCCCAGAAACGCCTGCTGGACGCCACCGTCGAGGCCTACAAGCGTGCGCTGACGCTCACCGAGAACCAGTTCCGCGCCGGCATCGTCACCCGCGCCGACGTGGCCCAGGCCACCACCCAACTGAGGAGCACCGAGGCCCAGGCCATCGACCTGAAGTACCAGCGCGCGCAACTGGAGAACGCCATCGCGGTGCTGATCGGCGAGCCGCCTTCTGCCTTCAGCCTGGCGGAGGTGGAGGGCATCCCCAACCTGCCGGCGGTCCCGGCCCTGGTGCCGAGCCAGTTGCTGGAGCGCCGTCCCGACGTCGCCTCGGCCGAACGCAAAGTCATGGCCGCCAACGCCCAGATCGGCGTGGCCAAGGCCGCGTACTACCCGAGCCTCAACCTCACCGCCAGTGGCGGCTACCGCACCAGCAGCCTGCACGACTGGATCACCACGCCGAACCGCTTCTGGTCCATCGGCCCCGAGTTCGCCCTCAACCTGTTCGACGGTGGCCGCATTCGCTCCCAGGTGGAACAGGCCGAGGCCGGCTACGACCAGACCGTGGCCAACTACCGGCAGACCGTGCTCACCAGCTTCCGCGAGGTGGAGGACTACCTGGTGCAACTGGCCGTGCTGGAAGAGGAAAGCGGGGTGCAACAGCAGGCGCTGGACGCTGCCCGCGAGGCCCTGCGCCTGGTCAGCAACCAGTACAAGGCCGGTATGCAGGACTACAGCAGCGTGGTCAGCAGCCAGGCCACGGCGCTGTCCAACGAGCGCAGCGTGCTCACCCTCACCGGCAGTCGCCTCACCGCCAGCGTGCAGCTCATCGCGGCCATGGGCGGCGGCTGGGATCGGGCCGGGCTGGAGCAGGTGCAGGCGGACGACGAGAGCCTGCCGACCCGCTAGGGCCTGCGTGCTGTCGGGTGAGCTGGGGCAATCGAGGGCTGCCGGGGGATGGGCAGCGAGGGAAGCCCGGCGCGGCGAGCGCCGGCCGGGCGGGGGATCAGCGGGACTTGCGGTTGACCACCTGGGCGGCCTTGACGATGTCTTCGCCGATGTCGGGGGTGTACTGGTCCCAGACCGGCTTCATGGCGGCACGCCAGGCCGCGCGTTCCTCGGGGGTGAGGGTGATGATCTGGGCCTTGCCGGCTGCCTGGATGCGCTGGCGGTCTGCCTGGTTCTGCTGGGCGGCGGCGTTGTTCACGGCGAAGGTGACCTCGTCGATGATGGCTTCCAGCTCGGTGCGGGTCTGGTGCGGGATGGCGAACCAGAAGCGCGAGTTGCTCACCAGCATGTAGTCCAGGGCGCCGTGGTTGGTCTCGATGATGTAGTGCTGCACGGTGTCGAGGTTCTGGCTGGCGAAGTTCGACCAGGTGTTCTCGGTGCCCTGTACCTGGCCACCCTTGAGCGCATCGAAGGTTTCGGCGAAAGGCATGGGCACGGCCTTGGCGCCGATCTGGGCGAACTGCGACTCCAGCACGTTGGACGCCTGGATGCGGAAGGCCAGGCCCTTGGCATCCGCCGGGGTGTGCAGCGGGCGACTGGCGGAAAGCTGCTTCATGCCGTTGTGCCAGAAGGCCAGGCCGATGATGTTCTTGTCCTCCATGGCGCGCAGCAGTTGGCGGCCCTTGGCGCGCTTCTGGAAGCGGCTGACCGCGTCCTGGTCATCGAACAGGAAGGGCAGGTCGAACAGTTGCAGTTGCTTGGTGTACTGGTCGAACTTGGCCAGGGAGGGGGCGAGCATGTCCACCTTGCCGTCCTGCAGGGCCTGCAGCTCGTCGGCGTCGCCGAACAGCGTGGAGTTGGGGTAGACCTCGACCTTCACCAGGCCGGGCAGGCGTTTTTCCGCCAGTTCCTTGAACAGCAAGGCGCCCTGGCCCTTCGGCGTGTCGTCGGCGACGACATGGGAGAAACGGATGGTGATGGGGCCGGTTTCCGCCGCCAGGGTGTGGCCGCTGGCGAGGGTAAGCGCGCAGGTCAGGGCAGCGATGTACTTCTTGATCATGGTGTGTGCCTTTTTGTTCTGGGCAGACAGTAGGTGGCCGCGACATGCGGACAGTGCCGGCTGGACGGTGCCGTTCGTGGCAGCACCGACAGGCGCGGTTCTCATGGTATCGCCCCGTCCGGTACATGGCCGGGAGGTGACGGTTCGGCAGGGTGTGGCTGGGCCAGGCAGTCCTTCGCCGACCGGCGATTATCCCAGAGTAGACGCTGCTGCGAGGGGTAGCACTGCTCAGTTCTGCGATGCGGTCGTGGTTGTGAGGGGGAAGTCCATCTGCAGGCGCGTCCAGCCGTCTGCGCTCACGCAGCGGACCTCGCCACCGTGGGCGCGGACGATGGAGCGGGTGATGGCCAGGCCGAGTCCGGCATGCTCGGCCTGGCCTTCGCGGCGGGCCGGGTCGGCGCGGAAGAAGCGGTCGAACAGGCGCGGTTGCAGTTCGGCGGGGATGGCCGGGCCCTGGTTGGCCACCTCCAGGCGCAGCGAGGGGCCGGCGGGTTGGGCGCTGAGCGCGATGGCGCCGCCGGCCGGGGTGAAACGCAGGGCGTTGTCCAGCAGGTTGGAGAGGGCGCGGCGCAGCATGGCGCGGTCGCCCTCCAGGTGGCCGCTGCCGGTGCAGGTGAGGCGGATGCCGCTCTCCTCGGCCAGGGGGGCGAAGAACTCGGCCAGTGCCTCCAGCTCGTCGGCCAGCACCAGGGGCTCACGGCGGGTGGTGAGCAGCCCGTGCTCGGCCTTGGCCAGGAACAGCATGTCGTTGACCATCTGCGCCAGGTGCTGCAGTTCCTCCAGGTTGGAATGCAGGGCCTCGCGGTAGGTGGCCAGGTCGCGGGGCTGGGCGAGGGTGACCTGGGTCTGGGTCAGCAGGTTGGACAGCGGGGTGCGCAGCTCGTGGGCGATGTCGCCGGAGAAGGCGGAGAGCCGCTGGAAGGCGTCTTCCAGGCGCGCCAGCATGGCGTTGAAGGCGCCCACCAGGTCGCTCAGCTCGGCCGGCACGCTGGTCGGGTCGAGGCGGGTGGTGAGGGAATGGGCGGAGATGCCGGCGGCCACCTCGGCCATCTGCCGCAGGGGTCGCAGGCCGCTGCGCACGGCCCAGGCGCCGAGCAGTGCAGTGGCCAGGGCGCTGAGGCCGACGGTGAGCCAGATCAGCCGCTGCATGCGTTCGAGGAAGTGCTGGTGGTGGGTGATGTCCAGCCGCAGGTCCAGGCGCGGGCTGTCGGCCTGGCCGGGGAGCAGCTCGGTGCCGTAGGCGCGCCAGGCGGTTTCGCCATGCTGGGCGTGGGCGGCGACGGCCTGGCTGTCGAACCACAGCTCGCCCCGGGGGCCGAGGATGCGCAGGGCGAGGTCGGGCTGGCGTTGCAGCTCGGCGTGCAGGTCGTCTTCCCGCGTGGCTAACGCTTCGGCGCTGCCCACCGGGCCGAGCAGGCTGCGCAGGGCTTCGGCACGGCTGGCCAGCAATTGGTTGTCCAGTTCGAGGAAGTGCGCCTCGCTGGCCCGGTCGAACAGGGCGCCGGCGATGAGCGAGACGCTGGCGGTGGCTGCGGCGAACAGCAGGCTGAGGCGGGCGCCGAGGGACTGGCGCATCAGGCGTCCCGCGCCTCGAGCACGTAGCCCATGCCGCGCACGGTGTGGATCAGACGGGTGGGCCAGGCGTCGTCCACCTTGGCCCGCAGGCGGCGGATGGCGACTTCGATGACGTTGGTGTCGCTGTCGAAGTTCATGTCCCAGACCTGGGAGGCGATCAGTGACTTGGGCAGCACTTCGCCCTGGCGCCGCAGCAGCAGCTCCAGCAGGGCGAACTCCTTGGCGGTGAGGTCGATGCGCTGGCCGCCGCGCTCCACCCGGCGCCGCAGCAGGTCGAGGCGCAGGTCCGCCAGTTGCAGGCTGGTTTCCTGCTGGCCAATGGTGCCCCGGCGCAACAGGGTGCGCACCCGCGCCAGCAGTTCGGCGAAGGCGAAGGGCTTGACCAGGTAGTCGTCGGCGCCCAGCTCCAGGCCGCGCACGCGGTCCTCGACGGCATCGCGGGCGGTGAGGAACAGCACGGGCGTCTCCAGGCCGGCTTCGCGCAGGGTGCGTAGCACCTGCCAGCCGTCGCGGCCGGGGAGCATCACGTCGAGGATGATCAGGTCGTGGTCGCCGGTCAGCGCCAGGTGCTGGCCGGCGATGCCGTCGCTGGCCAGGTCGACCAGGAAGCCGGCTTCGCCCAGTCCCTGGCGCAGGTACTGACCGGTCTTGGGTTCGTCTTCGACGATGAGCAGTTTCATGGCGGGCCTGTGTCGTGGGGTGTCCTTTATACCGTGCCGGGCGGGCGCGTTGGGCCTGGCTGACAAAGTTGTAATGTGCCGGTAAGCCAGGCGCCAGTGGCAGGGCGGCAGGATGGGGGCCTGTCCATCAGGAGACCCTGTCATGAAACGATCCGCCCTTGTTCTCGCCTGCGGCCTGTTCCTCAGCCTGCCTGTGCTGGCCGATGGTGCCGCTACCTTCGCGTTCGGTCACCCGGCCAAGGCGGCCGAAGCCGGCCGTACCGTGGCGATCACCCTGGGTGATATGTACTACGAGCCCGCCAGCCTGCAGGTGAAGGCCGGCGAGACGGTGCGCTTCGTGCTGAAGAACACCGGCAGCCTGTTTCATGAGTTCAACCTTGGCGATGCGGCCATGCATGCCCGCCACCAGCAGGAAATGCTGAAGATGCAGCAGATGGGGATGCTCACCCCTACCGGCATGAACATGAAGCACGACATGGCCGGCATGGGCATGGTGGGCATGGACCATGGCGCGATGATGAAGCATGACGACCCCAACAGCGTGCTGGTGGAGCCGGGCAAGACGGCCGAGCTGACCTGGACCTTCACCCAGGCCACCGGGCTGGAGTTCGCCTGCAACATCCCTGGTCACTACCAGGCCGGCATGGTCGGCAAGGTCGAGGTCAAGCCCTGATGCGTGCGCTGATGGGGGCCGGATTGCTGGCCCTGGCGGCCGACGCCGGGGCCGGGGCCGGCACCTATGAGCTGGTGATCGATGAGGGGCGCGTGGCCTTGAGCGATGGCAGCCGGCCGGCGTTGACCATCAACGGGCAGTCACCCGCGCCGGAGCTGCGTTTCAAGGAGGGCGAGGAGGTGCAGATCCGCGTGACCAACCGCCTGGATCGTGACACCTCGCTGCACTGGCACGGGCTGATCGTGCCCTACGACCAGGACGGCGTGCCGGGCATCAGCTTCCCGGGCATCAAGCCTGGGCAGACCTTCACCTACCGTTTCCGCGTGCAGCAGTCGGGCACCTACTGGTACCACGCCCACAGTGACTTCCAGGAGCAGGAGGGGCTGTACGGGCCGCTGGTGATCGAGCCGAGCGGGCGCGAGCCGTACCGCTACGACCGCGAGTACACGGTGATGTTGTTCGACTGGCAGGACGAAAAGCCCGAGCGCACCCTCGCCAACCTGAAGAAGGACGCCGAGTACTACAACGACCATAAGCGCACCCTGGGGGATTTCTTCACCGATGCCGCCCGTGATGGCGTCTGGACGACGCTCAAGGACCGCTGGGGTTGGGGCGACATGCGCATGTCGCCGACGGACATCGCCGATGTCAGCGGGTTTCGCTTCCTGGTCAACGGCCGCGACGCGGAGCAGAACTGGACGGCGCTGTTCAAGCCGGGCGAGCGGGTGCGCCTGCGCCTGATCAACGCTTCGGGCATGAGCTACTACGACCTGCGCATCCCCGGCCTGCCGATGACGGTGGTGCAGGCGGATGGCAACGACGTGCTGCCGGTGACGGTGGATCAGGTACGACTGGCGGTGGCCGATGCCTATGACGTGATCGTGCAGCCCCGGGAGGATCGGGCCTATACGCTGTTCGCCGCCTCCATGGACCGCCGTGGTTACGCCCGCGCCACCCTGGCGCCCAGGCCGGGCATGGTGGCCGAGGTGCCGACCCTGGGGCCGCCGCGCCTGCTGAGCATGGCCGACATGGGCATGGATCACGCCATGCCGGGGATGGGCCACGGTGCGATGGCGGGCATGGGCGATGCAGAAATGGCCGGAATGGACCATGCCGCGATGGGCCACGGAATGCCGGCCGCCGGTGGCAACCCGGACTATGCGCCGGGCAGCGGCATCGCCCCGGAGCCGGTGGAGGGCGGGCGGGTGCTGGTCTACGGCGATCTCAAGGCAATGCGCCCGGATGCCCGTTACCGCACGCCGGACCGCACCATCGAGCTGAAGCTCACCGGCAACATGGAGCGCTACTTCTGGTCTTTCGACGGGGTGAAGTACTCCGAGGCCGAGCCCATCCGCCTGCGCTACGGGGAGCGGGTGCGCTTCCGTTTCGTCAACCAGACGATGATGAACCACCCGATGCACCTGCACGGCATGTGGATGCAACTGGACAAGGGCAACGGCCGGCTCAACCCGCTCAAGCACGTGGTCAACGTGGCGCCCGGCAGCACGCTGGAAGTGGACGTGCCGGCCGATGCCATCGGCCAGTGGGCGTTTCATTGCCACCTGATCTACCACATGGCCAGCGGCATGTTCCGCAAGGTGATCGTCGAGGCGCCCGACGGCAGCAGCCACTCCCTGGGCGAGGCCATGCAACCGATGGAGGAGGCTGCTCATGCGGGTCATTGAATGGGGGGTACTGGCGGCATTGGCCAGCCCGATGTCCTGGGCGATGGAGATGGACGCCATGCCGGTCGGCTACCTGGGGTTCGATCGCCTGGAGCAGC
Source organism: Pseudomonas sp. ENNP23 (assembly GCF_001728945.1). Lineage (NCBI taxonomy): Bacteria > Pseudomonadati > Pseudomonadota > Gammaproteobacteria > Pseudomonadales > Pseudomonadaceae > Pseudomonas > Pseudomonas sp. ENNP23. The sequence continues at coordinate 73,822 of NZ_LYSP01000021.1, read as the reverse complement.
GCTTCCACGGCAACGACGCCCAGCTGGCCTGGGAGCTGGAGGGCTGGTACGGCACCGACACCCACAAGCTGGTGTTGAAGAACGAAGGCGCCCGGGATACCGGTGGGCCGACCACGTCGAGCCACACCGAACTGCTGTACCGGCGGATGTTCAGCGACTTCTTCGACTGGCAGGCGGGCGTCGCCCATGACGACCAGCCGGGGCCGGCGCGCAGCCATGCGCTGGTGGGGGTCAAGGGGCTGGCACCGCAGTGGTTCGAGGTGGAGGGCAACCTGCTGGTGAGCGAGCGGGGTGATCCCTCGCTGCGCCTGGAGGCGGAATACCAGGTGCTGCTGACCCAGCGGCTGGTGCTGGAGCCCCGGCTGGAATACGACCTGGCCCTGGCGGACGACCGCGACCTGGATCGCGGCGCCGGCAGCGGCACGCTGGAGGCGGGGTTGCGCCTGCACTGGCGGGTGACGCCGGCGTTCTCGCCTTACCTGGGCTATGAGTGGGAGCGTACCCACGGCCGCAGCGGGGACTGGCTGCGTGCAGCCGGCGAGCCTGACGAGGAGGGGGCCTGGGTGGTGGGGCTGCGCTTCTGGCTGTGATGGTCCGGGTGTGTCGCCGAGGTTTTGCGGCAGGCCCGGGCTGTATACAATTGCGCGGTTTTTTCTCCCGCCAGGTCGCCTCTCATGCAGCATCCCGCCGAACACTCGCCGCTGGGCAAGTCCAGTGAGTACATCAGCACCTACAGCCCGCAGCTGCTGTTCCCCATTTCCCGCGTGGCGAAGTGGAACGAGCTGGGGCTGACGGCGGAGACTCTTCCTTATAAGGGCGTGGATTTCTGGAACTGCTATGAGCTGTCGTGGCTGACCCCGTCGGGCAAGCCGGTGGTGGCCATCGGCGAGTTCGCCATTCCGGCCGATTCGCCGAACATCATCGAGTCGAAGTCCTTCAAGCTGTACCTCAACTCCCTCAACCAGAGCGCCTTCGCCTCGGCGGCGGAATTGGTGGCGGTGCTGGAGAAGGACCTGTCGGCTGCTGCAGGGGCCGAGGTGAAGGTGCGCGTGCGCAGCCTGGCGGAGGTGGAAGCCGAGGGTGTGGCCCGCGCCGCCGGGACCTGCATCGATGACCTGGATGTGAGCATCGACCATTACGACCATCCGCAGCCGGAGCTGCTGCGCGCCAACGCCGCCGAGGTGGTGGAGGAGGCGCTGCACAGCCACCTGCTGAAATCCAACTGCCCGGTTACCGGCCAGCCGGACTGGGGCACGCTGGTGGTGCAGTACAAGGGGGCTCGCCTGGAGCACGCCAGCTTCCTGGCCTACCTGGTGAGCTTCCGCCAGCATTGCGACTTCCACGAGCAGTGCGTCGAGCGGGTCTTCCTCGATCTGCTGCGCCTGCTCGAGCCCGAGCACCTGACGGTGCAGGCACGTTATGTGCGCCGTGGCGGGCTGGACATCAACCCCTACCGCAGCACGCACCCCATCAGCCCGGACAACGGCCGGTTGGTGCGGCAGTAACTGATTCCGGGCTGCGCCCGGCCGCTCGCTGAAACGAAAGAACCCCGGCACCTGGCCGGGGTTCTTGCATTCGGGGTTGGGGGTCAGATGCCCATGCTGACCAGGCTCTGCATGATGTTACGCAGCGTGCCGGCCAGTGTCGGGTGGCTCAGTTCGAAACGCTCGACGGCGAGGTTGACGCCGTCTACCAGGCTGTCTTCCGAGGTATGGGCCTCGTTCGCCAGCTTAAATTCGATGTCGCGGATCAGGTCGTTGAGGTCGGCGCGCTCTTGTGCATCCATCGGGGTGTCTTGGGCCAGTTGGTCGCGCAGTTCGTTGAGTTGCTGCTGCAGGCGTTCGGACATGGTGTTCTCCCTTTTGACAAGACTCAGGAGTGGACCGCCGTCTGACGGCAAAAGGTCCCGGTGCCAGTGAGATTAATCCAGGCGGGGCGGCGCTGCCTGATCACGATCAATGCCGTTACAAAAGCGCGGCGGTCGGGATCAGGGCTTCTCGCCCTTGTGGCGGCGGTTCGCCAGGTCGTCGAGGCAGTCGGGCAGCTCGCCGAGGTGGTCGATCACCGAGTGGGCGCCCAGGTGGTACAGCTCCAGGGTGGCGCGGGCGCGCCGGGCGTCGCGTTCGCTGGCCGGCAATGCCTGCCAGTCACCCAGGGCGTGGCCGCAGAGTCGGCCGCTGGCGGCGAGGCCGACGGTCCAGAGCCCGGCGTTGAGGCCGGCCTGGAGCAGGCGGGGTTCGCCGCTGACCAGCACGCAGCCTTCCAGGCGTTCGACGCCGAGGCCGGCGAGGGCGTTCCAGCAGTTGTCCGGGGCTGGCCAGGGGCGCCCGGTACCGGTCTGGGCCGGTGGGAGCGAGTCTGGCAGCGACTGGGCGAGCACCGTGGTGACGTGTTCGGGCAGCTCTTCCAGCCAGGCTGCGGGGATGTCCTGGCTGGCCAGCCGGTCGAGGAGGGCGTCCAGGCCCGGTGCCGGCTCGGCACGCTCGTGGGCGGCTTCGACCAGGGCATCCTGCAGGCGGGCACGCTCGGCTGGGCGGGGGCGACGCTTCAGCAGCGCTTCCAGTTGGTCGGACGGGGAGAGGGCGGCGACTTCATCCGGCTGTCCGTCGTCAAGGCGAACTACGGTGCGCTGCAGGGCCAGGGGTAGGGTCCGGGCGCCGAAGTCCACCAGGCAGCCGGTCAGGCCAAGGAGCAGGGCGGTGAAGGGAGGCGGCGGGGTGCTGGGCATGGGCGGGTCATCCTGACGTGAGCGCATCCAGCCTAGCTGCCCGGTATGACGTGCAGGTTACGGTTCGGTGATGGCTGGCAAGCCCCGGAAGATGCGCCGCAGGGATTCCGGCACAGGGACCGGGCGGTTGCTGGCGTGGCAGGCAACGCGGGCTTCTACCAGGTACTGGATATAGAGGGTGTTGTTGACGTGGCCGTAGCTGTCCATATCGCCCCAGCGCACGGGGATATGGGCAACATGGAGTAAATTCTTTTCCGCCATTGGTCGCGTTACCTATGCTGCCTGTTGACCATCCAATGGCCGTATAATGCGCGCCCTGTCGGGCGGCCCGCTGGGGGCGCCACACTACTTTTCCCTAGGAGAGACTGCAATGCGAATGATCGGTGCGGGTTGGCTCGATCGAATGGGCCGTCTGCTGGCGGTCGCTGGCCTGGTGGCGCTGCCTCTGGTGGCCCAGGCTGCGGATGAGGACCCGTGGGAGGGCGTCAACCGCGCGGTGTTCAGTTTCAACGACACGGTCGACACCTACGCCCTGAAGCCGATCGCTCAGGGCTACCAGTACGTGACGCCGCAGTTCGTCGAAGATGGCGTACACAATGTCTTCCGCAACGTCGGCGACGTCGGCAACCTGGCCAACGACCTGCTGCAGGGCAAGCTGCACGCGGCAGGCGTGGACACCAGCCGGCTGATCTTCAACACCACCTTCGGCCTGCTCGGCGTGTTCGACGTGGCGACCCGCATGGGCCTGCAGCGCAGCGACGAGGACTTCGGCCAGACTCTGGGCGCCTGGGGCGTGGGCAGCGGCCCCTACGTGGTGTTGCCGTTGCTGGGCCCGAGCACCCTGCGCGACGCGCCGGCACGCTTCGTGGACAGCTACACCACGCCCTATCCCTACATCGACCATGTGCCAACCCGTAACGTGACCCTTGGGGTGAACACCGTGGACACCCGTGCCAGCCTGCTGTCGGCCGAGAAGCTGATCACCGGCGACAAGTACGTGTTCATCCGCAACGCCTACCTGCAGAACCGCGAATTCAAGGTGCGCGACGGCGAGGTCGAGGACGACTTCTGATCGTTCACGCCGTATCGCAGGTATGAAAAAGGCGGCCCAGGGGCCGCCTTCTTTCTGTGTGCGCCGGTCAGCTCATCGAGGTGATCGCGAGGCCGATGGACATGCGCCCATCATCGCCGGCCGATATGCGGACCACCTCGGCTTCGGCATCCAGGCCCTTGAGCTCGGCGTGGTCGGACGGAATGTGGACGCGCACCTTGTCCCCTATCGACAGGTGGGCATCGGCTTCCAGTTGCATGCCGGTGCTCGACAGGTCGCGGCACAGGGCCGGGTACTCGCGGCCTCCATGATGCAGAACGACCTGCGCCTCGACCTGCATGCGGATGAAGTCGCGCTTCTCGCTGTAAGAACGATGATCGTTCTGACTCATTATCTGCTGTCCTCTGGTATTGGATGGACTGACCCCGGCCTCTTATAACTCCCGCTCTTTTCATGTGTAAAGGCAGGTTTCGACAATCGGCACACGCTTGAATCGCCCTGCGGATGGGAGTACCGTCTGCGCCTTGAAGCGAACCCCTTACCCGCATCCGGCCTAGGTCGGTGCCTCAACCAGCCCACCCCCGGCGCCGTTTGCCTGGATACTCCATGCACAAAACCAGTGCCAAGCTGCTGATCATCGACGACGACGAGGTTGTCCGCACCAGCCTCGCAGCCTATCTGGAAGACAGTGGTTTCAACGTCCTGCAGGCAGGTAACGGGCTGCAGGGGTTGCAGGTCTTCGAGCAGGAACATCCCGATCTGATCATCTGCGACCTGCGCATGCCCCAGGTCGACGGGCTGGAACTCATCCGCCGTATCAACCAGTTGGAAACCGACACGCCGGTGATCGTCGTGTCCGGTGCCGGCGTGATGAGCGACGCTGTCGAAGCCCTGCGCCTCGGGGCGGCGGACTACCTGATCAAACCCCTGGAAGACCTGGCGGTGCTGGAGCATTCCGTGCGCCGCGCACTGGATCGCCATGCCCTGCGGCAGGAGAACCAGCGCTACCGCGAAGAGCTGGAAGCGGCCAACCGCGAACTCCAGGCCAGCCTGCACTTGCTGCAGGAAGACCAGAACGCCGGGCGTCAGGTGCAGATGAACATGCTGCCGGTCACGCCCTGGATGGCGGATGGGCTGCACTTCGCCCACCAGATCATTCCGTCCCTCTACCTGTCGGGGGACTTCGTCGACTACTTCCGGGTCGACGAGCGGCGCATCGCCTTCTACCTGGCGGACGTCTCCGGCCATGGTGCCTCGTCCGCTTTCGTCACCGTCCTGCTCAAGTTCATGACCACCCGGCTGCTCTACGAGTCGCGCCGCAGCGGAACCTTGCCGGAATTCAAGCCCTCCGAGGTGCTCGACCACATCAACCGTGGGCTGATCAACTGCAAGCTGGGCAAGCACGTGACCATGCTGGGCGGCGTGATCGACGAGGAGAGTGGGAAGCTGACCTACAGCATCGGCGGGCACCTGCCCCTGCCTGTGCTCTACAGCGAAGGCCAGGCCCATTACCTCACCGGGCGCGGCCTGCCTGTCGGCCTGTTCGAGGAAGCGAGCTACGAGGATCAGGTCATGGACCTGCCGGCCTCGTTCAGCCTGACGCTGATGTCCGACGGCATCCTGGACCTTTTGCCGGGCGACACGCTCAAAGAGAAAGAAGCTGCACTGCCGGAAATCGTGCAGTCAGCCGGAGGAACCCTGGATGGCCTCAGGAATGCCTTTGGCCTGGCCAACCTGGGGGATATGCCAGATGATATCGCCTTGCTGGTGTTGAGCAGGAACCTTGCATGAGTACCGGTAAAATCCAGTTTGCCGAGCAGGATGGCACCTTTGTCCTGAAGTTCGTCGGTGAAATCCGCCTGACCCTGTGTTCGGCCCTGGACACCACTATCGAGAAGATCTTCTCCGCGCTTAATTTTTCGGCGATCGTCATCGACCTGACCGAAACGCGCAGCATCGACAGCACCACCCTTGGCCTGCTGGCCAAGTTGTCGATCCTCTCCCGGCAGAAAGTCGGGCTCTTGCCCACGGTCGTCACCACCCACCCGGACATCACCCGGCTATTGCAGTCGATGGGCTTCGACCAGGTGTTCAACATCGTCGACAAGCCGCTGCCGTGCCCTGAATGCCTGGAGGACCTGCCGCCCCAGGACCAGACCGAAGACGTGGTGCGCACCAAGGTGCTCGAAGCACACCGCATCCTGATGGGGTTGAACGACTCCAACCGCGAAGCCTTCCATGACCTGGTCAGCGCGCTCGAGCGTAGCTGACCTTTCGACTTTCCCCCGCTTGAACCTGGTGCGCCTGGCCGTTGCAGCCAGGCGCTTTGGTTTCAGGCGCGTGCCTTGAGCAGGGCTTCGAGCTTTTCCTGATCGCGGGCGAACAGGCGAATGCCCTCTGCCAGCTTCTCGGTGGCCATCGCGTCTTCGTTGAACTGCCAGCGGAAGGTTGGCTGATCCAGCGTCTGGCGCGGTTCTGCCGTGCCCTCGGCGCGCAGTTGGCGGGCCAGCTCGCCGTCATCCTCGGCCAGCTTCTGCAGCAGGTCCGGGCTGATGGTCAGGCGGTCGCAGCCCGCCAGGGCTTCGATCTGCCCCAGGTTGCGGAAGCTGGCACCCATCACCACCGTCTCGTAGCCGTGGGCCTTGTAGTAGCGGTAGATACGCGAGACCGACTGTACGCCCGGGTCCTCGGCGCCCACGTAGTCGCGGCCTTCGGTCTTTTTGTACCAGTCGTAGATGCGACCGACGAAGGGGGAGATCAGGAACACCCCGGCCTCGGCGCAGGCGACCGCCTGGGCAAAATTGAACAGCAGGGTCAGGTTGGTCTGGATGCCGCTGCGCTCCAGGCGCTCGGCGGCGCGGATGCCTTCCCAGGTGGAGGCGATCTTGATCAGCACGCGCTCGCGGCCGATACCAGCCTTGTCATACAGCTCCACCAGGCGCTCGGCGCGGCGCAGGGTCGCCTCGGTATCGAAGGACAGGCGCGCGTCCACCTCGGTGGAGATGCGCCCCGGAATCACCTTGAGGATCTCCTGGCCCACGGCCACCCCGAAACGGTCGCACGCCAGCCCCAGGTCGCCGGCGCTGCCCGCCACGGCCTGGTCCAGCAGATCGGCGTAGCGGGGCAGGGCTGCCGCCTTGAGCAGCAGCGAAGGGTTGGTGGTGGCATCCACCGGCTTGAGACGGGCGATGGCATCCAGGTCGCCAGTGTCGGCCACCACGGTGGTGAACTGCTTCAGTTGGTCCAGCTTGGAAGTCATGACGAGGCCTTGTCGTTGCAGGTTGCGTGACCTTACCCGAGCAGCCAGGGCAGGCTCAACGGGCGGTCAGGGGAATTTCATGGCGGTACTGCTGCCACGTTCGTCAGACCATGGCCGCGAAAAAAATTCCGTATTTACTTGCGGGTTTTCCGTGCTGGTTCGTCTTTATTGATGAGGACCCGCTGAGCGGGTGGGGTGGCGCAGGAAGGCCGCCTCGGTGCCGACACGCCACAGGCAACAGACCAGAAGGAGCTTCGCCATGCCCCACAGCGACCATTCCCGATTGCGCCAGATGCTGCAGGACGCCGGCCTGAAGGCCAGCCTGCCGCGCCTGAAGGTGCTGGAGATACTCTGCGACGCGCAGAACGAGGACGGCGGCATTTCCACCCGCCTGCTGCACCAGCGGCTGAACGCCGCCGGCGAGCCGCTCTCCCTGGTCAGCGTGCGCCAGGTACTGGGACGGATGCTGGAAAGCGGCCTGGTGGTGCCGGAAGGACACAAGGGCTATGCCCTGGCCCCGCAGAACGCGGCTCAGTGGCCGCGCAGCAGGTCGATGGCCTGATCGAGCAGTTCCAGTGGTGCCTGGGTCTTGTGCACGTCCACCGAGAGCAGCTGGCGGAAGCGTCTTGCCCCCGGGAATCCCTGGGCCAGACCCAGCACGTGGCGGGTGATGTGATGCATCTGCCCGCCCTCGGCGATGTGCCGCTCGATGTAGGGGCGCATGGCCTCCAACGCGGCGGCGCGGGTGATCGGCTGGGCCTCCAAGCCGAACAGGCGCCCGTCCACCGACGCCAGCAGGTAGGGGTTGTGGTAAGCCTCGCGTCCCAGCATCACGCCATCGAAAGTGGCCAGGTGCGCCTCGCACTCATCGAGGGTCTTGATACCGCCGTTGAGGATGATCTCCAGGTCCGGGAAATCCCGCTTCAGCTGGGCGGCCACGTCGTAGCGCAGCGGCGGGATCTCACGGTTTTCCTTTGGTGAAAGGCCTTCGAGGATGGCGATGCGTGCATGCACGGTGAAGCTCCGGCAGCCGGCCTCCCGCACCTGCCCGACGAAATCGCAGAGCGCCTCGTAGCTGTCGCGGCCATTGATGCCGATGCGGTGCTTGACCGTCACCGGAATCTCCACCACATCGCGCATGGCCTTCACGCAGTCGGCCACCAGCGCCGGGTGTCCCATCAGGCATGCGCCGATCATGTTGTTCTGCACCCGGTCGCTGGGGCAGCCGACGTTGAGGTTCACCTCGTCGTAACCCGCTTCCTGCGCCAGCCGCGCGCAGGCTGCCAGGTCGGCCGGCACGCTGCCGCCCAGTTGCAGGGCCAGCGGATGTTCCTGCTCGTCATGACGGAGGAAGCGAGCGCGATCCCCATGCAGGATCGCGCCGGTGGTCACCATCTCCGTGTACAGCAACGCGTGCTGGGACAGTTGGCGAAGGAAGAAACGGCAATGCCGGTCAGTCCAGTCCATCATCGGCGCCACGGAGAAGCGGCGAGACAGCGAAGGGCGCGGGGTTGCTGGCGTAGGGGCGTGAGGCATCTGGCTAATCTGGCTTGCAGCCGCTTCAACTTGGGCCTGTTGGCCGGCAAGTGGGCGCTGAAGGGGCGTGTCGGTTGGGGGAGTCGCTCAGGTCATGGCCTGGCGTGGGAGGCGGGCAGTTTACCAAGAAAGGGGGCTTTCGATGTCATTTGGCGATGGCGGTGATGGGGCCTTGTCGGTTGCACCTGCAAGTTCGTCACAGGTCTGCAATGTCACCCGCGACAACACCCCGTAAGCCGTGGTATCAAGCCGTCCGTCGGGCGGTGCTGCGCGTGAAAGCCAAATGCCATTATTCTCCGCGCGCCCGGCCCAGGCCTTGCCCCGCAAGCCATCGGCGGCGGGGTGAATCCAGGAGTTGTCGCAGTCGCAGGACATCGGATGTCGCCGTATTTCTCGCCTTTCTCCGTTATCGATCGCACCCTCGTTGGCGCGTCCCGCCCGATGAGCCGGTTGTTGCCACTCCCCCTCATTCTTTCGGTCTTCGCTCGGTCATCCGACGGCGAAGGTCTTGGTTTTAAAACAAGGAGAGTCTCCATGAGCATCGTCTCGAAGCGTGCCCTGCTGCCGGTCCTGGCGGCCATGGCCCTGGCCGGCCTGTCCGGCTGCGCCACTGAAACCTCCACCGCCGTCGCGGTGCAGCAGGTCGAAAGCGTCAACCGTCCCTACAGCGGCCCGCGTGCGCCCATCGCCGTCGGCAAGTTCGACAACCGCTCCAGCTACATGCGCGGCATCTTCTCCGATGGCGTCGACCGCCTCGGTGGCCAGGCCAAGACCATCCTCATCACCCACCTGCAGCAGACCAACCGCTTCAACGTGCTGGACCGCGACAACATGAGCGAGATCCAGCAGGAAGCCGCTATCAAGGGCCAGGCTCAGCGCCTGAAGGGTGCCGACTACGTGGTGACCGGCGATGTCACCGAGTTCGGCCGCAAGGAAGTGGGTGACCACCAGCTGTTCGGCATTCTCGGCCGCGGCAAGACCCAGATCGCCTACGCCAAGGTGGCGCTGAATATCGTCAACATCTCCACCTCCGAAGTCGTCTATTCCACCCAGGGTGCGGGCGAATACGCCCTGTCCAACCGTGAAGTGATCGGCTTCGGCGGCACCGCCAGCTACGACTCCACCCTCAACGGCAAGGTGCTCGACCTGGCCATGCGCGAAGCCGTCAACAAGCTGGTCGCGGCCGTCGACAGCGGCGCCTGGAAACCGCAGAACTGAAACAAGGACGTCATGCAATGAAACCGATGAACACCTCGCTCGCCGCGCTGTTGCTGGCGAGCGTCATGCTGGCCGGCTGCAGCGGGCCCAAGACCCTCTACCAGTGGGAGGGCTACCAGACCCAGGTCAACCAGTACTTCAAGGGCGAGTCCAAGGAAGCCCAGCTTGAAGCGCTGGAAGCCGACCTGCAGAAGATCAAGGCCAAGAACGGCGCCGTACCGCCGGGTTATCACGCCCAGCTCGGCCTGCTGTATTCCAGCATCGGCAAGGATGACCAGATGGTGCGTGAGTTCGAGACCGAGAAGGCGCTGTTCCCCGAGTCCGCCACCTACATGGACATGCTGCTGAAGAACGCCAAGGGAGGTGCGCAATGAACCTTCGCCATCTGTCCCGCCTGCTGGTCTGCTGCGTCCTCGGCGCCCTGGTCACCGGCTGTGCCTCGACCCAGAAGAGCGTCGACTACTCCGCCTACAAGGAAGCCCGTCCGCGCTCGATCCTGGTGCTGCCGCCGCTGAACGAGTCGCCGGACGTAAAGGCCACGTACGGCATGATGTCCCAGGTCACCTACCCGCTGGCCGAGGCCGGTTACTACGTGCTGCCGGTGGCTCTGGTGGACGAGACCTTCCGCCAGAACGGCCTGACCTCTCCGGGTGACATCCACCAGTTGCCGCCGGCCAAGCTGCATGAGGTCTACGGGGCCGATGCGGCGCTGTACATCACCGTCACCCAGTACGGCACCCAGTACATGGTGTTCAGCAGCGCTGCCATCGTCACCGCCAGCGCCCGCCTGGTGGACCTGAAGACCGGCACCACCCTGTGGACCGGTTCTGCCAGTGCCTCCAGCGAGGAAGGCAACAACAACAGCGGGGGTGGCCTGGTCGGCATGCTGGTCACGGCGGCCGTCAAGCAGATCATCAACAGTTCCGTCGAGGATGCCGCCTACCCCATCGCCGGCATCACCAGTGCCCGTCTGCTTTCCACCGGTTACAACGGTGGCCTGCTCTACGGTCCGCGTTCGCCGAAGTACGGCACCGACTGATCCGTTCGGCGCCCCTTCACGGGGTGCCATCCCCCCAGCCGGGCTTCTGCTCAGTGGAAGTCCCGGCTGCGCACATCCAGCCCGGTCAACAGTTCGGACAGGTCCCGCAGTCGCCCGGCGATCACGTGGCGCACCCCGTCCGCACACTCGAAGTGACCGTCCACCCGCATCAGTTGCGAACGCAGCAAGGCCTGGCGCTGGTGTTCGGCCAGGTCGCGCCAGACCACCACGTTGATCATGCCGAACTCGTCTTCCAGAGTGACGAAGGTCACCCCGCTGGCGGTTTGCGGGCGCTGCCGACCGACCACCAGGCCCGCGACGCTGATGGGGCGCCCCGATTCCACCTCGGCCAGCTCCCGCGAACTGCGGCAGCGCTGGGCACGCAGGGCGTCGCGCAGCAGCGTCAGCGGGTGGGGCCCCAGGGTGGTGCCGAGGGTGGCGTAGTCGGCCATCAGATTCTCGCCGACGCTGGGCCGCGGCAGGGCCACCGGCGCTTCGATCGGAGCCGGCAGGCCGGCGAACAGGGGCAGCTGTGGCTCCACGGCGGCAATGGCCCAGCGCGCACGGTGGCGGTGCCCGGCCAGGGCCCGCAGGGCGCCGGCATCGGCCAGCCGCTCACGGGCGCGGGCATCCAGGCGGGCGCGCAGGCAGAGGTCGGTCACGTCCTGGAAAGGGGCTTGCCGGCGTGCCCGTCCGATGGCCTCGGCGTCGTCCTGGCGGAAGCCTTTCACCAGGCGCAGGCCGAGACGGATGGCCGGCTGCGGTTCGCCTTCGTCCTCCAGGCTGCAATCCCAGTCGCTGTAGCGCACGTCCACCGGGCGCACGCGGATGCCGTGGCGACGCGCGTCCTGCAGCACCTGGTCAGGGCTGTAGAAGCCCATCGGCCAACTGTTCACCAGGGCGCAGGCGTAGGCTGCCGGCTCGTGGCACTTGAGCCAGCAACTGGCGTAGGTGAGCAGGGCGAAGCTGGCCGCGTGGGACTCGGGAAAGCCATAGCTGCCGAAGCCCTTGATCTGCTCGAAGATGCGCGCGGTGAACTCGGGGGTGTAGCCCTTCTCCAGCATCCGTTCGGTCAGCCGGATGCGGTGCGGCTCCAGCCCGCCATGACGCTTCCAGGCGGCCATGGCCCGGCGCAACTGGTCCGCTTCCCCGGCGGTGTATTCCGCCGCTACCACCGCCAGCTCCATGACCTGCTCCTGGAACAGTGGCACCCCCAGGGTCCGTTCGAAGACCGGGATCAGCTCCCTGGAGGGGTACTCCACCTTTTCCTCGCCGTTACGCCGCCGCAGGTAAGGGTGGACCATGTCGCCCTGGATCGGGCCGGGGCGGACGATGGCCACCTGGATCACCAGGTCGTAGAAGGTCTGCGGCCGCAGGCGCGGCAGCATGGCCATCTGCGCGCGGGACTCGATCTGGAACACCCCGACGGTGTCAGCCTTGCTGATCATCGCGTAGGTGGCTGCGTCCTCCCGGGGCAGGCTGGCCAGGGTCCAGCGCTTGCCCCGGTAGGCGGCCAGCAGGTCGAAGCAGCGGCGCAGGGCGCTGAGCATGCCCAGGGCCAGTACGTCCACCTTGAGCAGGCCGACGGCATCGAGGTCGTCCTTGTCCCACTGGATCACCGTGCGCTCGGCCATGCTGGCGTTTTCCACCGGCACCAGCGTCGGCAGCGGGTGCTCGGAGATGACGAAGCCCCCCGGATGCTGGGACAGGTGGCGGGGGAAGCCGATCAGCTCGCCGCACAGCACCAGGATGCGGTGCAGCAGCGGGCTGCCCGGGTCGAAGCCCGCCTCGCGCAGGCGCTCCTCGGTGGGCAGGTGGTCGCTCCAGCGGCCGCAGCAGGTGGCCAGGGCGTTGATGGCATCGGCCGGCAGCCCGAGGGCCTTGGCCACGTCACGCACCGCGCCGGCAGCGTGGTAGGTGTTGACCACCGCGGTCAGCGCGGCGCGGTCGCGACCGTAGCGGCGGAACACGTACTGGATGACCTCTTCCCGACGCTCGTGCTCGAAGTCGACGTCGATGTCCGGCGGCTCCTTGCGCTCGCGGGAGAGAAAGCGCTCGAACAGCAGGCGGCTGTGGGTCGGGTCCAGTTCGGTGATGCCGAGCACGAAGCACACCACCGAGTTGGCCGCCGAGCCCCGGCCCTGGCAGAGGATGGCCTGCTCCCGGGCGAAGCGGACGATGTCGTGGACGGTGAGGAAGTAGCTTTCGTAGCCCAATTCGGTGATCAGGGCCAGCTCATGCTCGATCTGGGTGCGGACCTTCTCGCTGGCACCGCCTGGCCAGCGCCAGCGCGCGCCGTCTTCCACCAGTTGGCGCAGCCAGGTAGCGGGCGTATGGCCCTCCGGCACCAGCTCACGGGGGTAGTGGTACTCCAATTGGCCCAGGTCGAAGCGGCAGCGTTCGGCGATACGCAAGGTCTCGGCCAGCAGCTCGGGCGGGTAGAGCGCGGCCAGCTCCTCGCGGCGGCGCAGGTGCCGCTCCCCGTTGGGGAACAGCCGTGCCCCGGCCTCGGCGACGGGCAGGTGATGGCGGATGGCGGTCATGCAGTCCTGCAGGGCGCGCCGGCCCCGGGCATGCATGTGCACGTCGCCACAGGCCACCGCCGGTATTGCCAGTTGGCGGGCCAGGTGAAGGTGGCGCTGCAGTCGGGCGTCGTCGTCCGCCCCCCGGTGCAGCTCGACGCCCAGCCACAGCCGCCCCGTGAAGTGTGCCAGCCAGCGCTGGCCGGCCTCGGGGCGGCTGGTCGGCGTGGGCAACCAGATCGCCAGCAACCCCTCCGGGGGCACTTCGAAGTCCGCATCGAGCAGGCGGTAGTCGCCTTTCGGCGCGCGTCGACGGGCACGGGTGATCAACTGGCACAGCGCCTGGTAGCCAGTGATGTCTTCCACCAGCAGCACCAGGCGCTCGCCGTCGGGCCCTTGCAGCTCGCTGCCGAGGATCAGCGCCACGTCCGTGGCCTTGGCGGCCTGCCAGGCCCGCACGGCGCCGGCCAGGGTGCATTCGTCGGTGATCGCCAGGGCGCGGTAGCCCAGTTGCCGGGCGCGCTCGAAGAGTTCCGTTGCACTGGAGGCGCCGCGCTGGAAGCTGAAGTTGGACAGGCAGTGCAGCTCGGCGTAGTCCGGCGCGCTCATGCGAACCAGCCCTGCAACTGCAGCGGGCCTGTTTCACCCAGCGGACGAAAGGCCCAGCCCTGCTGGCCCCGGTGGGTCAGCACGCGGTAGTAGTCGCGGCGGATGTCCTCGCCGTCCCACCAGCCGGACTCGATGCGCTCGGGCCCGCCCAGCAGGTGCACCGAGCCTTCCGGCAGGGGCTGGGGCGTGGCCAGCAGCCAGGCCGGGCGTGGCCCCGTGGCCGGCAGCGGGGGCGCCAGGGGCACGAAGCCCGGACGCCAGGCCCGCTCGGGGCGGTGGTCGGCCTGGGTCATCAGGCCCTGCACGGCGTCGTCGCCCAGGCGCGCGCGCAGGCGTTCACGCAGTTGCTCCCAGCCGAGGCTCTGCTGGGGACGGTTGTCGAACAGGCTGTAGCGGTCCGGCACGAAGGCCGGCAGGTCCTCCGCGTCCAGGCGCAGGGCGATGACCGGGCCGGGCAACTGCAGGGCCTCCAGGCGGCCGCGGGCGAACTCCAGCAGCAGGGCCGCCTCGCGTTCGGCATTCAGCAGGCCCACCTCGACGAGGGTCGGCGTGCCCGTGCGGTGTTCCAGGTACAGGCTGAAGCGCTGCACCCCCTGGTCGCGGCTGGCCAGGTAGGCAGCCAGGTCGGCGGTCATGCGGCGCAAGGGGAAGAGCAGGGCCTGGGTGGACTCCACCTCGAAGTTCAGTTCGATGCGGGTGCTGAAGCGGTCCGCCGGGCGGTAGAAGGCCAGCGCCTGGGGCTGTCGGCCGAGCAGGGTGTCGAGGTGCTGCAGCACCCCGGCCGGGAAGCGCCGTGCCAGTTCGTTGCGCGGCAGGGCCAGCACCTGTGTCACCTCGCGCAGGCCCATGCGGGCCAGGGCGGTGGCCTGCGACGGCTCCAGGCCGATGCGGGCGAGCGGCAGCGCGCCGATGGCCGAGGGCAGGGCCGGGTCGTCCACGGCCAGGCCGTCGTGCACGTTGGCCAGGGCGCGTGCAGCCGCCGGGTTGGGCGCCAGGGTGATGCGGTGGCGAAAGCCCAGGGCTTGCAGCTCGGCTCGCAGGCGGGCCTCGAAGCGTGGCCAGGGGCCGAACAGGCCCAGGCTGCTGTGCACCTCCAGCAGCAGGCAGCGTGGGTAGTGCAGGCTGACCTGGGAGCTGAAGCCGTAGGCCCAGGCAGCGAGGAACAGGCGCCAGCGCTCGATGGCCTCGGTGTCGTACTCGGCCTGCTCGAAGCCGGAGGCCAGGGCCTGGGCGGCGCTCAGGGCCATCCCCGGGCGCAGGCCCAGGGCCCGCGCCGGTTCGCTGACCGCCTGCAGGATGCGCCGCTGGGCGGGGCCTGTGAGCAGCACCAGCGGCGCCTGGCTGTCATCCCGGCCGCGCAGCACGCCGTCCAGCGCCAACTGGGGCAAGAGGATGCAGGCCCAGCGCACGGTCAGGGCCCCACCCGCGCATCCAGCGGGATTGGCCGGGCACTGGGCTGGCCACCCCGGCACTTGATCACCCGCAGGCGCGCCGGGTTGGCTTCGATGGCCAGGCGCAGGGCGGCGGGCGAGGGGTTCCGGGCTTCCCCCAGGGAGCGGTAGGCGAAGGCGAGGGTCTGGCCGCTTTCGGCGGCCACCTGCAGGCGACGCAGGGCGCGGTCGTCGGCCCGGTCCGGCCAGGTCAGCACGGCGCCGCAGCTGCCGGAGCGCAGGCACTGCTCGGCGGCCCACAGGGCATCCCGGCCCTGTGTCTGGACCAGGCTGAGCTGCCCCAGGTCCACCCCGGCGGCCTGCCAGGCGGGCGGGTAGGGCAGGTGGGGTGGCCCCACCAGCACGATGCGCTCACCGGCCTGGCTGAGGCGGGCAAGAGTGGGCAGCAGCAGGCTCAGTTCGCCGACACCGGGCAGGCTCACCAGCAGCTCGCTCAGGGCCGCTTCCGGCCAGCCGCCGCCAGGCAGTACAGCGTCCAGCGTGGCGTGCCCGCTGGGGTAGCGGCTGGCAGGTGCAGCGGGCGTGGCCTGGCCGCGCCAGAGGCGGCGTTCGTTGAACAGGCGGTCGAGGGCGACGACGGTAGACATGGGGGGTGTGTCAGAAATTACTGTATATAAATACAGTAATTTCACTCCCCGAAGGCGGTCAAGCTGCCGTGCAGCGCCCGGACGGGTGGTGCGTCAGTGCACCTCGACGCGGTTGCGGCCTTCCGCCTTGGCCCGGTACAGGGCCATGTCGCTGCGGGACAGGGCGCCGGCGGCGGTGACGTCGGCAGGGCCCAGGGTGGTGATGCCGATGCTCACGGTCAGGGGGATGCGTTCGCCCTGGTACAGCAGCGGCACCTCTTCCAGGCGCTGCTGCAGGCGCTTGGCGAAGACCATGGCGCTGTGGTGATCGGCGTCGTGCAGCACCACGGCGAACTCTTCACCACCCATGCGCCCGGCGAAGTCGACCCGGCGCATCTGCTCGCTGAGCAGGGCGGCGAAGTGGCGCAGGGCCTCGTCGCCGGCGCTGTGGCCCCAGCGGTCGTTGATGCCCTTGAAGTGGTCCAGGTCGAACATCAGCAGTGCCGCGCCGCAGTTGCCGGGCCGTTGCAGGCGGGCCAACTGTTCTTCCAGGCGGGTCATGAAGTGCCGGCGGTTGGGCAACTGGGTGAGGAAGTCGGTGATGGCCAGGGTCTGCAGTTCGGCCTCGATGCGCTTCTGCTCGCTGATGTCGGTGATGAAGCCGTGCCAGAGCACGCTGCCATCGCCCAGGCGCTTGGGGTGGGCGTTGCCCAGGCGCCAGCCCACTTCGCCGTTGGGCAGGCACACGCGGTACTCCCGGTGCCAGGGGGTGAGGGCCATGGCGGAGGTTTCCAGGGCGCTGAGGTAGCCCGGCAGGTCGTCGGGGTGGATCAGGGCGAGGATGCGTTCGCGCCCTGCTTTCACCTGCTCGGGAGAAAGGCCATAGATGTCCAGGCTGCCGGCGCTGACGTAGCGGTATTCGCCCCTGCCGTCGGGGTGGCGCAGGTACTGGAAGACCATGCCGGGGATCTCGTTGGTGAGGTCCGTCAGCAGTTCGATGTTCTGCTCCAGCCGGCGGGCCATGCGCTTCATCTCGGTGATGTCGGTGGTGGTGCCGATCATCCGCAGGGCACGGCCCTGTGCGTCGCGTTCGACCACCTTGCCGCGGCTGCTGACCCAGATGTAGCTGCCGTCCTTGCGTTGCAGGCGATGCTCCACCTGGTAGTCGGGGGTGCGCTGCTCGAAGTGGTCGAGCATGGTGCGGTGCACGTAGTCCAGGTCATCGGGGTGGACGCGGCCGTAGCTGTCTTCGATGCGGTCGCTGATTTCCCCGACGGCGTAGCCGAGCATGGACTTCCAGCCCGGTGAGTAGTGGATGCGCCCATTGACCACGTCGCGGTCCCAGATGCCGGTGCCACTACCGGCCACGGCCAGCGCCAGGCGCTGCTCGTTTTCCTTGAGGGCGGCGGTCTCGTCCTGCATGCGTTGCAGGCGTTGCTGCTGGTCGAGCAGTTCGGCCGCCAGGCGGGCGAAGTCGGCCAGGGCCGTGGTGTCGAGGGTGTCTGCCAGGGGGGCTTCGTCGAGCAGGATGAGGCGGGTATCAGTGCCGGGCAGGGGCTGCTGATGAAGGGCTCGCAGGCCTGGCGACTCCCCATTGCAGGCGGCCACGACCTGCTCTGCGGGTGATCCGTCACAGGCGAGCAGACCCTCGGCGCTCAGCAGGGCTGCCGCACGCACACGAAAAACCTGCCGCACCAGATGCAGCAGAGGGGTGAAGCTCGTCGCCGGGGGTGTCACGTAGGACCTCTGGAGCTGTATCGGTGGGTGGCCATGGTTTCAGGGTGCCTGTCCATGGCGGGCCCGGCTTTCCGGGCCGGGCCGTGCAACCGGGAGCGACGTGACAGCCGTCGTCCCATGGATGCTAGATCAATGCAGGCCACTGGCCAGTGTCCGTGACCGGTCATTCATCGGCTGCCCGGGGGCCGTTCGTCCGGACGCGCGCTGCGGTGGTGTGCCGCGGCGCACACCGGTCAGGCGCCGCAGTCGCTCTGCAGGCTGGCCTGGGTGATGTTGCTGTCGGCCGGCACGCTGCGGGTCAGCCAGACGTTGCCGCCGATGACCGAACCCTTGCCGATGGTGATGCGCCCGAGGATGGTGGCGCCGGCGTAGATCACCACGTCGTCCTCGACGATGGGGTGGCGGGGCTGGCCCTTCTGCAGGTTGCCCGACTCGTCCGAGGGGAAGCGCTTGGCGCCCAGGGTCACCGCCTGGTAGATGCGCACACGCTCGCCGATGATCGCCGTCTCGCCGATCACCACGCCGGTGCCGTGGTCGATGAAGAAGCTCTTGCCGATGGTGGCGCCGGGGTGGATGTCGATGCCGGTGGCCGAGTGGGCGATCTCGGCGATGATGCGCGCCACCAGCGGCAGGCCGTTCTTGTAGAAGTAGTGCGCCAGGCGGTGGTGGATGACCGCGTGGATGCCGGGGTAGCACAGCAGCACTTCGTCGACACTGCGAGCAGCCGGGTCGCCCTGGAAGGCGGCCAGTACGTCGCTGTCTAGCAGGCGGCGCAGTTGCGGCAGGGCGGCGGCGAAGCCCTGGACGATGGTGATGGCTTCGCACTCGATGTCGGCGGCGCTGGTGCTGTTCTGCCGGGCGGTGTAGCCCAGCTCGCGGCGCACCTCGCCAGCCAGGGCGTTGAGTGCCACGTCCAGGGTGTGGCCGACGTAGAAGTCTTCGCTTTCCTCGCGCAGGTCCGCCGGGCCGAGGCGCATGGGGAAGAGCGCGCCGCTGATGGCTTCGATGATCTGGCCGATGGTGGTGCGCGAGGGCAGTTCGCGTCCGCCGCGATCCTGGCCGCGACCATTGCGGCTGCGCCACTCTTCACGGGCGCTGCGCAACTCGCTGACGATCTGGTCCAACTGCCAGTTGACCGGGCGGCAGCCGGTGGAAACGTAGGGGAACTTGTTCATGGACGATCCTGTGAGGGCGCAAGGCAGGGCGATAGCCTTGCGCAGGAGGGCTTCGCTCGGCAAGGGGTTTACGCTCAGTCGGCGGGAATCAGTCCCTGCACTTCTTCCTTGCGCTTCATGCTCGCGGTGGTGCCCACCGAGGCGAGGATGATGGCGCCGATGGCGGCCCACTGCAGCAGCGTCAGCTTTTCACCGAGGAACAGCAGCCCGGAGAGCGCCCCCAGGGCCGGCTCGATGCTCATCAGGGTGCCGAAGGTCCGCGCCGGCATGCGTTGCAGGGCGTACATCTCCAGGGTGTAGGGGATGGCGGTGGAGAGCAGCGCCACCCCCAGCGCGGTGGGGATCAGAGCCAGGTTGAGCAGGTCGGTGCCCGCATGGATCACGCCGAAGGGCGCGGCGGCGAAGGCGGCGATGATCACTCCCAGGCAGGCGCTCTGCATGCCGTGGTCGGCCCCGGCACGCTGGCCGAAGATGATGTACAGCCCCCAGCACACGCCGGCGCCGAGTGCATAGGCAGCGCCCAGCGGATCGATGCCGCTGGCGTTGGCGCCCACCGGCAGGAGCAGCAGCAGGCCGGCCACCGCCAGGGCGATCCAGACGAAGTCCAGCAGGCGTCGCGAGGAGAATATCGCCACTGCCAGCGGCCCGGTGAACTCCAGCGCCACCGCCACGCCCAGGGGCACCGTGCGCAGGGACATGTAGAACAGCAGGTTCATGAAGCCCAGGGCCACGCCGTAGGCCACCACGCTGCCCAGGGCGCCGGTGTTGATGCGGGCGCGCCACGGGCGCAGCACCAGGATCAGGAAGATCGCGGCGAACACCAAGCGCAGGGTGGTGGTGCCTTCGGCGCCGATGAGGGGGAACAGGCTCTTGGCCAGGGACGCGCCGCTCTGCACGGAGGTCATGGCGATGATCAGCACGCCGACGGGCAGGAGCGTCGCGGCCAGGTTGCGGGACTGGGTCATGGTTTTCCGGATCAGACAGGGAAGGGCGCGTGCTTGTGGTGCGCCAGGATGTGCAACATAATGCGCAAATTCATCTCGATGAGCAATATATTGCCCAAGTCCATGGACCGACCCAACGTACTGGAACACGTCTCCGAGAACGTTCGCCGCCTGCGCAAGGCGCTGGGCATGAGCCAGGATGCGCTCGCTTCGGAATCCGGGGTGAGCCGGCGGATGATCGTCGGCATCGAGGCCGGGGACGTGAACGTCAGCCTGGCGACCCTGGACCGCATCGCCGAGGCCCTGGGGGTGCTGTTTCCCGACCTGGTGCAGGCACCGAGTCGCCCGGATCGCTCGCGTATCGAAGCGGTGGCCTGGGTCGGCGAAAACCCGCGCAGCCGCGCGGTGCTGCTGGCCAGCGCCCCGGCGCGGCGCGAGGTGGAGCTGTGGTCCTGGGCCCTGGAGCCGGGCGAGCGCTACGCCTCGGAGGCGGATGCCGAGGGCTGGCGGGAGATGGTCTACGTCATCGAGGGGGAGCTGACGCTGGAACTGCCGGAGGGGCTGGTGACAGTCCGCGCCGGGGACTTCCATGTGTTCGCCAGCAGCCAGCCCTATGCCTACTCGAACCTGGGCGCGGTGCCCCTGCGCTACCTGCGCAACGTGGTGAGCTGAGCCTGTTCAGGCCTGCTCGGGCGCCTCGTCTTCTTCATCGTCGTCATTGCTGCCGCTGAATGCTTCCATGCACACCAGGTGGTGCTCGCCCTGGTCGCTGTCGATCCGCCAGCTGCCATCGGCTTCGGCGCGGGCCTGTTGAACCTGCTCGGCACTGAATTGCCAGACGCGACGGTCGCGGCCGTCGATGCATTCGATGCGCAGGGCCCCGTCGACCAGGTCGAATTGCCAGGCATGCAGGCCGTCGATCTCCAGCATGTCGCTGTTGTCGAGGGTGTCGAGGAGGGTGGTCGGTTCGCTCATGGTGCGGCTCGGGTGCTGTGAAAAGGCCGCGATGATAGAGCACGCCCGTCGCCAGGGCGACCCTGGGCTCAGGGCGTGCCGCTGCCCACCAGGCGATCGGCTTCGCTGATGTAGGCGTTGCCGGTCTTGCGGGCGTACAGGCACAGCTCGTTGCCGCTGCGCCCTTTCATATGCGGCTGGGGGTAGCGGCCGGTGATCATCAGCGCGGTGAGGCCGAGGCGGTCGTCGAACACCACGGGTTGGCCTGCGGGCTTTGCATCCTTGAGGGTGCTGACGGCGGTGCAGGCCGCCAGGACGCGGCGGTCGTGCTGTTTCCAGGCATCGTCGCCGGACGCCAGGGCGTTGCCGGCGCAGCACAGCAGGGTGATCAGAAGGCAGGGGATGCGGCTCACGGCGGTTCTCCAGGGTGAAGGCCAGGCACCGCCCATTTCGCGGCAGGCCGCTTGCCGGCCTGCCGCGTCGGGAATGGGGGGTGCGTACAGCTCCTAGACCACGGCCGTCTGGATTGGTTTGGGTCGGATCACGCCGTTCAGCGGCCCCCGAGCATGCTGCCGAGCACGCCGTCGCGACGGACCAGGCCGTGGAACAGCGCGGCGCCCAGGTGTGCCAGGACGCAGGCCAGCAACAGGTAGGCGAGCCAGCGGTGGGCGCTGCGCAGCACCGCGTAGAGCTGGGCGTCGTGCGGGGCGATGGCCGGCAACTGCAGGGCGTTGCCCAACTGCACCGGGTAGCCGCCGGCGGAGAGCATGCCCCAGCCCACCAGGGGCATGGCCAGCATCAGGCCGTAGAGCAGCACATGGGAGGCGTGGGCCAGGCGCTGCTGCCAAGCCGGCATGTCGCTCGGCAGCTTTGGTGCCGGCCGACGCAGGCGCACGCCCAGCCGCAGCACGGCGAGCACCAGCAGGGCGACGCCCAGCGGTTTGTGCACGGCCACCAGGGTGGTGTGCCAGGGGCTGAGCTCCACCACCATGCCGGCACCGATGAACAGCATGGCCAGGATCAGGACCGCCATCAGCCAGTGCAGCAGGCGGGCGAGCGGGGTGAAGACGGGGCGGGTGGAATTCATGGCTGGGCTCCGGGGCGAGGGGCGGGGGCGCCTTCGTGGGTGCGGCGGTTGAAGGACACGGCGTAGGCAGCCGAGCGGGCGGCGAGGATCGGGTCGGCCGAGGGCTCGATGCCGTCGGGCAGCACCAGCGGGTCGAAATTGAGGTCGCGGCAGTCTCCTTGGCCCTCGGGCTGGGCACGGTCGATCACCAGGGTGCCGGCCTCCACCTGCTGGCGCTCGGCGGGCCAGGCGCGGGACGGGTCGTCCACCGGGTCGCCGTCCTCTGCCAGGGTCAGCACCAGGTGCCAGCGCAGCGGGCCTTGGGCCAGGCGGCGGTGGAGGTCGTGGGCGAGGAAGTCCGGGTCGTCCACCTGGGTGTTCAGGGGTTCGTAGGGCGCTTCCGGCACCATCGTCCAGCGCACGTAGCGGGCCTGGCCCTCGGCGTTCACCAGGCGGAAGGCATTGAGGCCGTGGTAGCGGGCGTTGGCGAAGCTGTTGGACGGCTTGTTGGCCTGGGCCCACTGGCGGAAGGCCGCGCTCTCCGGGTGGGCGTCGAAGAAGGCCTGCACCTTCGCCGGGTTCGGCTTGCCGGTGGCCGGATCGGGGGCCGAGGCGAGCACCTGCTCGAAGAAGGCCTCCACCGTGCCCACCGCCAGCACCGCCGGGGTGTTCATGCCGGTGCGCCACTCCTGGCCGTCGGCGCTGCGCAGGCGCAGGGCCAGGCTGCGCACCGGCACGCTGGCATCGGCAGCGAAGGGGTTGCTGCCACCGATGGACAGGCGCCCGGTGACCGGGATGTCGCCCGGGGCGAAGACCTGGGCGCGGGAATAGCCGGCAGCCGCGCCGCTGGACTGGAACTGGCCGCTGATGCACAGGCCCTTCGCGTGGTTCTTGCGGTAGCCGGGGTAGTGGCCGGCATTGGCTTCGAAGGTGTCGATGATGCGTTGCGGCGTCAGGCGCTGCGGGCCGATCCAGCCGGCGGTCCAGGCGAAGGCGCCGGCCAGCCCGGCGACCGCCAGGCCGATCAGCGAGAGCCGGCCGGCGAGCTGGGCGCGGCTGAGGGGGGAAGGGGTCATGGATGGCTCCTCTGGCCAGGTCATTGAGCGGGTGGGACGTACGAGCGGAGGATTTATTCCCGCCGGCTGGAATAAAGTTGCGGCTGGGGCGTCTTCCTCCACAGCATCCTTGCCCCGAGTCCCGTTCCCCATGCATGACATCGATGACGACGAACTTCGCGAACTGCTGCAGCGCCTGCGCCGTTTCGCCCTCTGGCTGACCCGCGAGCCCGCCAGTGCCGATGACCTGGTGCAGGCCACGGTGGAGCGCGCCCTGGGCGATCGCCAGGGGCCGCGCCAGGCCGAGAGCCTGCGGGCCTGGCTGTTCGCCATCCTCTACCGCAAGTTCCTCGACGGGCAGCGGCGCGCCCGTCGCTACGCCAAGGTGCTGGGCTTCTTCGGCCTCGCCGGTGCCGACGAGAGCCCGTCGCTGGAGGCGCAGGTGGAGGCGCGTTCGACCCTCGATGCCTTCGCTCGCCTGCCGGCCGAGCAGCGTGCGCTGCTGGTGCTGGTGGGGGTGGAGGGGCTCAGCTACAAGGAGGCCGCCGAGGCCCTGGACCTGCCCATTGGCACCGTCATGTCCCGCCTCTCCCGCGCGCGCAAGGCCCTGCGCGCGCTGGCCGAGGGCGAAATCGCATCCCCTTCGTTGCGGATACTCAAATGACTTCCTTCGAACCCAGCGAACACGATCTCCACGCCTACCTGGACGGCCAGCTCGACCCCGCACAGGCCCGCCTGGTGGAAGCCTGGCTGGCCCGCCACCCCGAGGCAGCCGCCCAGGTGGAGGGCTGGCGCCAGGACATGCAGCACCTGCGTGCCGGCCTCGCCGACTTGCAGGGGCTGCCGCCCAACCCAGCGCTGGACCCGCGCGCCATCCGCCGCGCACGGCTGGCCCGCCAGCGTCGCCAATGGGCGACGGCAGCCGCCTTGCTGCTGGCCTTGGGACTGGGGGGCGTGGGTGGCTGGCAGGTCCGTGAGCAGACCCTGCTGGCGGACATCCCGCCCATGCAGGACGCCCTGGAGGCGCACCGGCTGTTCGCCCTGGGCAGCGTCGCGGTGGATGTGCAGGGCGATGCTGGCAACCTCCAGGCCTGGCTGGACCGGCGCTTCACCCATGCGTCGCGCATTCCCGACCTGTCGCCCTACGGCTTGCGCCCGGTGGGTGGGCGGCTGCTGACCAACGAGCAGGGTGCGGCGGCGATCCTGCTGTTCGAGGACGCCAACGGCCAGCGGGTCAGCCTGTACCTGCGCTCGCCCGGTGCGCTCTATGCCGAGATGCCCAGTGGCAGCCGCCAGGACGGTGACCTGGAGGCACGCTACTGGTCGCGCAATGGCTACAACTACGCGCTGGTGGGCCCCAGCGGTGACCCGCGCGGTGCGGTGGTGCAGCGGGCGCTTTCGCTGTAAGGGGTGGGCGCTGTGAGGGACGGCCCCGCGCTGGCAGGGCCGGCGCGCTTACATGCCGTTGGTGAAGGCGGGGTTGCTGAAGTCGATGCTGGCGCGCACCGGCTGCAGGGCGGTGGCGTACTTGGCGAGGATGTCCAGGTCGTAGTCCAGGCGGTCGCGGATGCGCTGGTCGTCTTCGCTGGCCACTTCGGTGCCGTTGAGCACCTTCTCCACGCCGCGGACGATCAGGTGTTCGGGCAGGTAGCAGAGGCGGCAGTTCTTGTAGCTGGAGGCGCGCAGCTCGCTGATCGGGTAGCCGCCGCCGATGCCGGAGGAGACGCCCACCAGCAGCCCTGGCTTGTGGGCCAGTTCGGCCTTGCTGGCATAGATGAAGAAGTTCTTGATGGCCGGGCAGGCCATGCCGTTCCACTCGGGGGCGATGATCACCACCGCGTCGGCGGCCTTCAGTTGTTGCTGGAAGCCGGCCCAGGGGCCGGTGTCTTCGGCGGGCCACAGTGGCAGCGGCTGCTGGCCGAGGTCGATGACCGAGGTGCCGGCCTCATCGGCCAGCTTCAGCTCGACCAGGCGTTGGCGGATGAAGCGGGCGACCTTGCCGGACTGGCTGTTGGCGCGGCTGGAACCGGCCACGATGGCGTAGTTGAGCATTGTGTTGTCCTTGCATGAACGGGAATAGGGCGCTTCTAAAAACTACCTGCGTTGTCATCGCTGCGCTAAAAACAGGCTCGTGCGCGAGTTCGATCAAAATGCTCATTTACCGCGCGTAAACTGCGCTTTTTAGCCTGTTTTTGCCTTGCGCTGACTGCCTCGCCTACGTTTTTGGAGGCGCCCAAAGGGGAGAGGCAGGCTAGCGAGCGGCACGCCGGCTAACAAGCGCCGGCGTGCCAGGGCGTGGAGCCGATGGCGTCAGACCTTGAACTGGTCCATCAGGCCCTGCTGGTGGTTGGCCAGGCGGTTGAGGTTCTGGCTGACCTCGGCCGATTCCCGCGCCCGCACCGAGAGGGATTCGGTGACATCGCGGATGGCAGCGACGTTGCGGTTGATCTCCTCGGCCACGGCGCTCTGCTCCTCGGCGGCGCTGGCGATCTGCAGGTTCATGTCGGTGATCACGGTGACGGCATCGCCGATCTTGCGCAGCGAGGCCACCGTCTGGCCGACCTGCTCGACGCTGTTCTGGGCCTGGCGGTGGCTGCTGTGCATGGAGCCGACCACTTCGCGGGTGCCGTTCTGCAGACCTTCGATGACCTGGCGGATCTCTTCCACCGAGTCCTGGGTGCGCTTGGCCAGGTTGCGCACCTCGTCGGCGACCACGGCGAAGCCGCGGCCGGCTTCCCCTGCGCGGGCGGCTTCGATGGCGGCGTTGAGCGCCAGCAGATTGGTCTGTTCGGCGATGGCGCGGATCACTTCCAGCACCGAGCCGATCTGTTCGCTGCTGCTGGAGAGGCCCTGCACTTCCTCCATGGCGGCGCTCATCTCGCTGGCCAACTGCTCGATGGCGCTGGTGGTACGGTCGATCATCGCTAGGCCTTCCTGAGTGGCCAGGTCGGCGCCCCGTGCGGCTTCGGCGGCCTGGGCTGCGCTATGGGCCACGTCGTGGGCAGTGGCGCTCATCTCGTTGGAGGCGGTGGCGACCTGGTCGACTTCCTTGTACTGCTGCTGCATGCCGGCGCTGGTCTGCTCGGCGATGGCGGAGGCCTGGTCGGCAGTGCCCCGGGCGTCCTGCACCGAGCGCTTCACGTCGGAAATGGTCGGCTGCAGCTTGTCGAGGAAGCGGTTGAACCAGCCGGCCAGCTCGCCCAGTTCGTCCTGGCGGGCGTACTCCAGGCGGCGGGTGAGGTCGCCTTCGCCGCTGGCGATGTTCTTCAGCATGGCGGCCACGCCGAGGATCGGCCGGGTGACGCCAAGGGCGGTGAGCCACATCAGGCCGAGGCCGATCACGGCGGCGGCGAGACCGATGAGGGCCGAGACCAGGCTGCTGGCGTCGCGCTGGGCATCCAGTTCCTTCTGCAGTTCGATGGCGGGGGCCAGCAGCACCTTGTCCGGCACCTCCAGCAGAACGCTCCAGGGCGAGGCAGTGGGGATCGGCTTGAAGGGCTCCATCACTCGCAGCATGCCGTCCTTGTCAACGTTGCTGGGTTTGCCGCTCTGGAGGGCTGCGGTGAGGGCGGCGGCATCGGCGCCGAAGACAGCGTCGAGCTTCTGACTGAGCTGGCTGACGTCCTTGCTGTGGCCGGCGAGCAGGCCGGCGGGGCTGAGGATGCTGATGTGGGCCTTGCCGTCGTACAGCTCCTGGCTGCCCTGCTGGCTGAGCTGCTGGAGGCTGTCGAGGCTGATGTCCAGGCCCATGACGCCGATGACCTTGCCGTTCTGGAGCAGCGGGAAGGCGATGCTGGTCATGAGGATCTTGCGGTCGCCGACGTCGTCGAAATAAGGCTCCAGCACGCAGGAGTCGCGGGTCTGGATGGGGCAGGTATACCAGGCGTTGTAGGGCGAGCCGCTGGGGCCGGTGCTGCTGTCCTCGAGCATCTTCTCGTCCATGATCTCCAACAGCAGCTCACCCGGTGTGGCCTGGGACCAGTAGAGGGCGAAGCGGCCCTTTTCGTTGCTGCCCAGTTCGCCCTGCTCGAGGAACAGTTCGTCCTTGCCGTCCAGGGCGTCGGGCTCGAATACCAAGTAGAGGCCCAGCAGGCTGGGGTTGGCCTCCAGGCTGGTGCGTACCTGGCGGGTCAGATCCTCTCGCAGGTCGAAGGCATCGAGGAAGCGCTTCTCGGCCTGCTCCTTGAGGAACAGTACCTGGCGGGAGAATCCATTGCCGTATTGATAGGCGTCCATGAAGTAGCGCTGGATGCGGATGGCCTGCAGCTCGCCACGGGCTTGCAGTCGCTGGCGGGCGCTGTGGTCGAGCATCTGGGCGCTGGAGGCCTTCACCAGTTCGGCACTGCGCTTGGATTGGTAGAGGGAGGCGCCCACCAGGAGGGTCACGATGGCCAGCAGGCACAAGCCGGCGAGCAGGGTGATCTTCCACTGGATGGAAAGGCGACTGAACGGCATGGTCTTTTCCTTCTTCTCGTCAGACTACAAGGCGGCTATCGGCCGAGTGGCCGCTTACTTGATGGCGCCGGCCCTGGCGATGGGGCTTCCCAGTGTGAAACCGCAGGCTGCACTTGGCAGCACGCAAGGATTGTGCACGCGTTGTTCGGCATTCTGAACGGGCACTCGTTTTGACAGTATCGTCCGGTTTCGGCAGAGTACGCGGCTTTTTTCGCCGCTCTCCATGAACGGGGGCGGCCTTCGGGAGAGTGGAATGAATGCAGTGATCGTGGCAGTCGGCGTGATGCTGGTGCTGAGCCTGCTGCGCGTACACGTGGTGCTGGCGCTGATTCTGGGGGCGCTGGCGGGCGGCCTGCTGGGCGGGCTTGGTGTGGACGGCACGCTGGAAGCCTTCAACAAGGGGCTGGGCGGTGGTGCGACAGTCGCGCTGTCCTACGCGATGCTGGGGGCCTTTGCCGTGGCGATTTCCTGCTCCGGCCTTGCCCATGCTCTGGCCGACCGAGCGTTGGCGCTGGTGGGGCGCCAGGACGGTAACGGCGGCGGTGCTCTGAAGTGGGGCCTGGTATCGCTGTTGCTGGGTGTTGCAATCGCTTCGCAGAACATCCTGCCGATCCACATTGCCTTCATTCCGCTGCTGGTGCCGCCGCTGCTTTACGTGCTGACCCGCCTGCAGATCGACCGCCGCCTGGTGGCTTGCGTCATCACCTTCGGGCTGATCACGCCTTACATGTTCCTGCCGGTGGGCTTCGGCAACATCTTCCTCAACGAGATCCTGCTGGCCAACGTGGCCCGCAGTGGGGCAGATGTCACTGGCGTAAACGTGACCCATGCGATGGCCATCCCGGCGCTGGGCATGGTCGCGGGCCTGCTGATCGCGGTGCTGTTCAGCTACCGGCGCAAGCGCGTCTATGACCTGGCGCGCATCACCGCCGCAGAGCAGGTGGAGGTGACCTACGACCGGCGCAGCCTGCTGGCCGCCGGTGCCGCCATCGTCGCCGCCTTCGTGGTGCAACTGTGGCTGGACTCGATGATCGTCGGCGCACTGGTGGGCTTCCTGCTGTTCTCCGCCAGCGGCGTGGTGCGCTGGCGCCAGGTGGACGGCCTGTTCACCGAGGGCATGAAGATGATGGCGATGATCGGTTTCATCATGATCGCCGCCGCCGGCTTCGCCGAGGTGATGCGTGCCACCGGCCAGGTGAACACCCTGGTGGAGGCCTCCGCCGGGCTGATCGGCAACAGCAAGGCGCTTGGTGCGCTGCTGATGCTGCTGGTGGGGCTGCTGGTGACCATGGGCATCGGCTCGTCCTTCTCCACGGTGCCGATCATCGCGGCGATCTTCGTGCCGTTGTGCCTGCAACTGGGTTTCAGCCCGCTGGCCATCGTCTCCATCGTCGGCACCGCTGGTGCCTTGGGTGATGCCGGTTCGCCGGCCTCCGATTCGACCCTGGGCCCTACCTCCGGCCTCAACGTGGACGGCCAGCACCACCACATCTGGGACACCGTGGTACCCACCTTCCTGCATTACAACCTGCCCCTGCTGGCCTTCGGCTGGCTGGCGGCCATGGTGCTGTGACGGAGCGCTCGTTCCGCCGCTTTTTTTCTCACGATTCGCTATAGCTAATGAAGGGGCAGCCGATACGTCGGCTGTCCCCTTTCGTTTTCCCGGTCTGCCGCCCTGAGGAATGGATACATGCGCCTGACACTCAAAACCAAGGTCCTGCTGCTGGCGCTCGCGCCAGTCATCCTGTTCGCCGTCGTGCTCAGCGGCGCGGCAGCCAAGGTCCTGCTGAGCCTCGCCGAGGGTGAGGTGAAGGAAACCCGCGAGCGTCTGATCGATGAGAATCGCCGGGAGCTGCAGCATTACATGCAGATCGCCCTGGGCTCGGTGCAGATGCTCTACGACGCGTCGGCCGCCAATGACATGGCGAGCCGCGAGAAGGCCATCGAGATCCTGAAGAAGATCAAGTACGGCAAGGACAGCTACTTCTTCGCCTACGACTCCCAGGTGATCCGCCTGTTCCGTGGCGACAGTCCGGTGGACGTAGGCAAGAGCTTCTCCGGCCGCAAGGACGTCAACGGCGTGGCCGTGAACGATGAACTGGTCCGGGTCGCCAAGGACGACAGCCGTTATGTCTTCTACAGCTCGCCCTTGCCGGGCAACGAGAGCGTGCAGGTACCCAAGCTCGCCTATAGCTATTACCTGCCCAAGTGGGACATGGCCCTGGGCACGGCGGTGAATCTCGACGGTGTCGAGGCTCAGGTGGCCGAGGTGCAGGAGGCGATCGACGCGCGCATCAGCACCATCCTCACCAGCATCGTGGTGATTGCGGTGATCCTGCTGGTGGTGTTCGGCATCGTCGGCACGACCCTGGCCAACGCTTTCCTCCGTCCGTTGCAGCAGATCAAGGCCAACCTTGACGACATCGCCGCCGGTGACGGCGACCTGACTCATCGCCTGCCGATCAACAGCCAGGACGAACTGGGCGAACTGGCCGGTTCCTTCAACCGCTTCGTCGAGAAGATCCACGGTCTGGTGCGCCAGATCGTCGAGATGACCGTGCAGCTCACCGGCCTGGTGGACCAGGTCTCCGCCCAGGCCCACCGCTCCGAGCAGGCCATGGAGCGCCAACGCCACGAGACCGACCAGGTGGCCACCGCCATCAACGAGATGAGCGCTGCCGCGCACGAGGTGGCCCAGAGTGCTCAGGGCGCCGCCGAAGCCGCGCAGAAAACCGATCAGGAAGGCCAGGCCGCCAAGCGCGTGGTGGACGGCAGCATCACCCGTATCCATTCGCTGGTGGGCGACATCCGTGAGAGCGGCGTGTCCCTGGACAGCCTGCAGCAGGACGTGCAGTCCATCGTCAGCGTGCTCGGGGTGATCCGCTCCATCGCCGAGCAGACCAACCTGCTGGCGCTCAACGCCGCCATCGAAGCCGCCCGTGCGGGTGAGGCCGGTCGCGGCTTCGCCGTGGTGGCCGATGAGGTGCGTGCCCTGGCCAGCCGCACCCAGCAGAGCACCCAGGAAATCCAGGGCATGATCGACCGCCTGCAGCAGGGCACCCAGGACGCGGTGACCGCCATGCGCCGCTCCAGCGATGCCGGCGAGGTCACCAGTGAGCAGGCCAACCAGGCTGGCGCCTCGCTGGACGCCATTGCCGGGCTGATCGGCACCATCAACGCCATGAACGCGCAGATCGCCAGCGCTGCCGAGGAGCAGACGGCGGTGGCCGAGGAGATCAACCGCAGCGTGCACCAGATCGCTGTCGCCGTGGACAGCGTCGCCGACGACACCCGCCAGGGTGCCGAGACCGCCCGCTCCCTGGCTGCCCTGGGCGACCGTCTGGGCGCGCTGGTGCGTCAGTTCCGTATCTGATCGCCAACCTGTTCGGCTCGGGACGCGAAGCCATTCGCGTTCCGGGCTGAAGCCCGGGCCAAGGTAAATCCACCTCGGGTCAGTGCTTTTGGGTGCTGCACCTGCAAAGTCTTCGCACTTTGTATCGGCACTGGCGGACTAAACCGGTAATCCCACTGGATACCGCCCGCCCATGTCCGCCTCCCGCTATCCCCTCGAACTCCGCTCGCTGATCCTGCTGCTGGTGCTGGTCTCCCTGGCCTTCATCTGGATTCTCCTGCCGTTCTACGGCGCCGCGTTCTGGGCGGTGGTGCTGACAGTGGTGTTCGCGCCGCTGCAGCGCCGCCTGGCCCTGCGCCTGGGCGGGCGAGGCAACCTGTCGGCGCTGCTGACCCTGGGGGTGTGCCTGCTGGTGGCGATCATCCCGGTGTGCCTGATCGGCCTGCTGCTGGTGCAGCAGGGGGCCGACCTGTATAGCCGGCTGGAGTCCGGCGAGCTGGACCTTGGCATGTACCTGGAGCGCTTCATCGATCTGCTTCCGCAGGCGTTGCAGCAGCACCTCGGCCGCTTTGGCCTGGACAACCTGAACGACCTGCGTGACCGCCTGGTGAGTGCCGCTACCCAGGGCAGCCAATTCCTCGCGACCCAGGCGTTCTCCATCGGGCAGGACACTTTCCAGGTGGTGATCAGCTTCTTCCTGATGCTCTACCTGCTGTTCTTCTTCCTCCGCGATGGCCCGGAAATCGTGCGGCACATCCGCACGGCGCTGCCCCTGGCCGATCACCACAAGCGCCGCCTGCAACTGAAGTTCACCCGTGTGGTCCGGGCGACGGTCAAGGGTAACGTGGTGGTGGCGGTGATCCAGGGCGGGTTGGGCGGCGTGGTGTTCTGGCTGCTGGGCATCCCCAGCGCATTGCTCTGGGGCGTGCTGATGGCCTTCCTGTCCCTGCTGCCGGCGGTGGGCTCGGGACTGATCTGGGCGCCGGTGGCGGCCTGGCTGATGCTCAGTGGCGAGCTCTGGCAGGGCGCGGTGCTGGTGCTGGCAGGCGTGCTGGTGATCGGCATGGTGGACAACCTGCTGCGGCCGATCCTGGTGGGCAAGGATACGCGCATGCCGGACTACCTGGTGCTGCTCTCCACCCTGGGTGGGATTTCGCTGTTCGGCCTCAATGGCTTCGTCATCGGACCGTTGGTGGCAGCGTTGTTCATGGCCAGTTGGGGGCTGTATGTCAGCACCCGTCGGCGGGTCCGCCTGCCTTAAGGCGCCGCCCGCAGGCGGCGGAAGGTAAGGCTGATACGCGGGCCGACGGCTGCGGTCCGGGGGGATGGCGTGCAGCCAGTGGGCCTGGACGGCCTGGTCCATGTAGAGCAAGGAGCCGGAAGGTAGCGTCCAGGCCACTTCGTGCTCGCGGTCGGCCTTGCTGCGGAAGCGGATCTCGCGGGAGTCCCCGAGGGAGAGGATGGCCACCCCCGTGCCGGGCTCCAGCACCTCGCACTCATCGGAATGAAAGCCCATGGATGACTGGCCGTCCTCGTAGAGGTTGAGCAGGCAGTTGTTGGCAGAGAAGCCAATGACCGGCTGCAGGCGCTCGCCAAGCCATTGGGCCCAGGCCGGCAGTGGCGTGGCGGGGTAGTTAATCTGCGAGTAGTTGTAGGCGACCCCGTAGCTGGCAGTGCGCCGCGCGCGCATCCGGGTGTCCCAGGTGACCGTTTCGAGCAGTTGATGCAAGTGCCTGTCCGGCTCGTCGAGGAAATCGGGGATGAACAGCAGGTCGGGTCTTGGGTGCACGGCTTCGTCCTTGATGGGGCGGCTGCAGGGTTGCCCGCTGGAGCAGGCTGCCGATGATGCCGGGACTTGCCGGCTGGCGCCATTGTCTTGCTGGTCTCACCTGCCTGGAGGCGGAAGGGGAGGGCACCCCGAGGTGAACAGGTATGAAAAAGCCCGGCATTCGCCGGGCTTTTTCGTCACTGCCGTGGGGCACTCAGTGGCCGAGTGCGACCAGGCCGGAGTGCTGGACCAGGTCCAGCAACGGCTGCGGGTAGACGCCGAGCACGAAGGTGAGCAGGGCGACGATCAGCAGCATGATGCCGCCGGCGCGCTGGGCCCAGTGCAGGTCGGCGTCGTGACGACGCAGGTTCGGCTCCACCAGGAACAGCGTGACCATGACCCGCAGGTAATAGAACACGCCGATGGCGCTGCCCAGGATCATCACGCCCAGCAGTAGCCAGAGGTGGGATTCGACACCGGCGGCGATGACGAAGAACTTGCCGATGAAGCCTGCGGTGAGCGGAATGCCGGCGAGCGACAGCATCATCACGGTGAGTACGGCGGTCAGGTACGGACGGCGCCAGAACAGGCCACGGTATTCGTACAGGGCGTCGCAGTCACGGCCGTTGTAGGGCGTGGACATCAGTGTCACCACACCGAACGCACCCAGGCTGGTGAGCACGTAGGTGGCCAGGTAGACGCCGATGGCCTCCACGGCCATGCCCTTGGTGGCGATCAGGGCGATCAGCAGGTAGCCGAAGTGGGCGATGGAGGAGTATCCCAGCAGGCGCTTGATGTTGCTTTGCAACAGGGCCAGCAGGTTGCCGAACAGGATCGAGGCGATGGCGATGGCGGCCAGCAGGTCGTTCAGCCAGCCACCGGCGGTGGCCGGGGAGATCTGGTAAAGGCGAACCAGCACGGCGAACACGGCGACCTTGCTGGCGGTGGCCAGGAAGGCCGACACCGGCGCCGGGGAGCCTTCGTAGACGTCTGGCGTCCAGAGGTGGAAGGGCACCAGGGACAGCTTGAACGCCAGGCCGACCAGCATCATGCCGATGCCCAGTTGCACCAGGCCTCCGGGAACGCCCTGGCCGGAGAACTTGGCGCCGATGCCGGCGAAGCTCAGGGTGCCGGCGTCGGCGTAGAGCAGGGCCATGCCGAACAGCAGGAAGGCGGAACCGGCGGCCGAAAGCACCATGTATTTGATGCCGGCTTCCAGCGAGCGCTTGTTGAAGAAGGCGTAGGCCACCATGCCGTAGACCGGCACCGACAGCAGCTCCAGGCCGATGAACAGGCCGGCCATGTGCTGCGCGGTGACCAGCACCAGGCCACCGCAGGCGGACAGGAGGATCAGCAGGTACATCTCCTCGCGGTTGCCCGGGTAGCCCTGGCCGGTGTTGCCGCCCAGATAGGCGTGGATCAGGGTGACGCACGCCAGGGTGGAGGCCAGTACCAGCGCCATGTAGTAGCAGCCGAAGGTGTCGACCTTCAGCAGCGGGGTCACCTCGATGGGGGTGACGCCCAACGCGGGGATGATGGCCAGCAGGGCGGCGTTGAGGCCGACCACCGACATGCCGAAGGTCAGGGTGTGGTTACGCTTCCAGGCCACGGCCAGCATCACTGCGACGACAGTGGCGCAGGCAACCAGCAGCGGCAGCAGGGCGATCAGGTGTTGAGTCGTGAATTCCACAGCGTGATGTTCCATGACAGCTACCGGGCCGAGGCGAGTTGGGTGAAGGCGGCGTCCATCCACTGCTGCACGCCGTGCATGCTGGCAGCGGAGGTGTCCAGCACCGGTTGCGGGTAGACGCCCAGGAGGATCAGCAGCGCGGCGAGGCCGAGCACCATGATCAGTTCGCGGGGCTTGAGGCCCTGCAGCGGGGCGTCGGACTTGGCGGCACCGAAGTGGGCGCGGTGGATCATGATCAGCGAGTAGACCGAGCCGAACACCAGGCCGGTGGCGGCGATGATGGTCACCCACATGGCTTTCTCGAAGGAGCCCAGGAGGATCAGGAACTCGCCCACGAAGTTGCCGGTGCCGGGCAGGCCGAGGGCTGCGGCAGCGAAGAACAGGCTGATGGCCGGCAGATAGGGCATGCGGCTCCAGATGCCACCCATCTGGCGCATGTCACGGGTGTGCAGGCGCTCGTACAGTTGGCCACAGAGGATGAACAGCGCGGCGGCGGACAGGCCGTGGGCCATCATCTGCACCACTGCACCCTGCAGTGCGATCTGGCTGCCGGAGTAGATGGCGATCAGCACGAAGCCCATGTGGGACACGCTGGAGAACGCCACCAGGCGCTTGATATCGGTCTGCGCGAAGGAGAGCAGGGCGCCGTAGACGATGGCGAACACGCCGAGCCAGTGGGCGATGGGCGCGAACTCGGCCGAGGCGTTGGGGAACAGCGGCAGGGCGAAGCGCATCAGGCCGTAGGCGGCAGTCTTCAGCAGGATGCCGGCCAGGTCCACGGAGCCCGCAGTGGGCGCCTGGGCGTGGGCATCCGGCAGCCAGGAGTGGAACGGCACCACCGGGAACTTCACCGCGAAGGCGATGAAGAAGCCCAGCATCAGCAGGTACTCGGCGGTGGGCGTGAGCGGCGTCTTCAGCAGGTCGGCGTAGTTGAAGGTCAGCACGCCGGTGGCGTTGTAGTGCACCAGCACCAGACCGAGGATCGCCACCAGCATCACCAGGCCGCTGGCCTGGGTGAAGATGAAGAACTTGGTGGCGGCGTAGATGCGGGTCTTGCCCTTGCTGCCGCTGTGACCCCAGAGCGCGATGAGGAAGTACATCGGCACCAGCATCATTTCCCAGAAGAAGAAGAACAGGAACAGATCGACGGCCAGGAACACGCCGACCACGCCGCCGAGGATCCACATCAGGTTGAGGTGGAAGAAGCCGACGCGGTTCTGGATTTCGTTCCAGGAGCACAGCACGGACAGCACGCCGAGCAGGCCGGTGAGGGTCACCATCAGCACCGACAGGCCATCCATCGCAAGGTGGATGGTGATGCCGAAGCGCTCGATCCAGTTGACCTTGAACTCGTGCGCCCAGACCGGATCGGCACCCGGGGCGGGGGCCAGGTTGAAGTTGCCGGTGGCCCACAGCCAGAGGCCGAGGCCGAACAACATGGACATGGTCAGCAGCGCAATCCAGCGCGGCAGGGTGGTGCCGAAGCGCTCACCTTGCCAGCACAGCAGGCCGCCGATGAAGGGAATCAGGATTAGCCAGGGCAGAATCATGACGGGCTCAATTCCTTAAGAAGATTCAGGTCAGCAGCACGGCGCCGAGCACCAGCACGGCACCACCCACCAGGGAGACCGCGTACCAGCGGAGCTGGCCGGTCTGGCTGCTGCTCAGCATGCCGTTGCCGCCACGAACGAGGCGCGGGATCAGGCTGATGCCGGAGTCGATCGGGTCGTTGCCCAGCAGGCGGGTGGCCAGCAGGTAGGGCTTGACGAACAGTTTGTCGTAGAGCCAGTCGAAGCCCCAGGCGGCGTACCACCAGGTCCCGAGGAAGCGGCCCGGCGCGCTCTGGGCGACGGCGCTGACGAAGCGACGCTTGCCGAGGAAGAGCAGGGCGGCCAGCAGGATGCCCGCCAGGGCGATGGCGCCCGAGGCGATTTCCAGGCTGTGCTTGGCTTCGCCACCGGCATGGCCGACGCTCTGCGGCAGCACGCCGGCCAGCGGCGGAGTGATCAGCGCACCGATGAAGGTGGACAGCACGATCAGCACCGACAGCGGCAGCCAGTGGGCCACACCATGGCCGGCATGGGCCTCGGTCTTCGCTTCGCCGTGGAAGGCGATGAAGATCAGGCGGAAGGTGTAGATCGAGGTCAGGAAGGCACCGGCCAGGCCTGCGTAGAGCAGCCACTGGTGACCGCTGGCGAAGGCTTCCCAGAGGATCTCGTCCTTGGAGTAGAAACCCGCGGTGACCAGGGGCAGTGCCGCCAGGGCCGCGCCGCCGACGATGAAGCTGGCGTAGGCGAGGGGGAGCTTCTTCCACAGGCCGCCCATCTTGAAGATGTTCTGCTCGTGGTGACAGGCGTTGATCACCGCACCGGAGGCGAGGAACAACAGGGCCTTGAAGAAGGCGTGGGTCATCAGGTGGAAGATCGCCGCATCCCATGCCCCCACGCCCAGGGCGAGGAACATGTAGCCGATCTGGCTCATGGTGGAGTAGGCGAGGATGCGCTTGATGTCGGTCTGCACCAGCGCGGCGAAGCCGGCCAGCACCAGGGTGACGCCACCGACGATGCCCACCAGTTCGAGGATCTCGGGGGTGAGCAGGAACAGGCCGTGGGTCCGGGCGATCAGGTAGACGCCCGCGGTGACCATGGTGGCCGCGTGGATCAGTGCGGAAACCGGGGTCGGGCCGGCCATGGCGTCGGCCAGCCAGGTCTGCAGCGGCAGTTGGGCGGACTTGCCCACGGCGCCGCCGAGCAGCATCAGGGTGGCGAACCACAGCCAGCTGTCACCGGCCACGTACTTCTCGGGTGCCAGCTTCATCAGCTCCTGGATGTTCAGGGTGCCGAGGTACATGAACAGGATGAACAGGCCGATGGCCATGAACACGTCGCCGATGCGGGTGACGATGAAGGCCTTGAGCGCGGCGTTACCGTTGTTCGGGTTGCTGTAGTAGAAGCCGATCAGCAGGTAGGAGCACAGGCCCACGCCTTCCCAGCCGAAGTACAGGAACAGCAGGTTATCGCCCAGCACCAGGAACAGCATGCTGGTGATGAACAGGTTGGTGTAGGAGAAGAAGCGCGAGTAGCCCTCTTCACCGCGCATGTACCAGGAGGCGAACAGGTGGATCAGGAAGCCGACGCCGGTGACCACGCCGAGCATGGTGACCGAGAGGCCGTCCAGGTAGAGCGTGAAGCTGGGCGCGAAGTTGTTCACGCTCATCCACTGCCAGAGCACCTGGGTGTAGACACCGCCTTCCGGTGGCGACACGTGGAACTGCCAGATGACCCAGGCGGCCGTGAGCGCGGAGAGGCCGACGGAGCCGACGCCGATCACGGCGGAGGCGTTTTCGGAGAGACGCCCGCGGGAGAACGACAGGACGAACCAGCCGAGCAGCGGGAACAGGAAGGTCAGGAATAGAAGGTTCATCCGCGCATCTCGCTGGCAGCGTCGATATCGAGGGTGTGGAAGCGGCGATACAGTTGCAGCAGGATCGCCAGGCCGATGCTGGCCTCGGCGGCTGCGAGGGTGATCACCAGAATGAACATGATCTGGCCGTCGGCCTGGGCCCAGCGGGCACCGGCGACCACGAAGGCCAGGGCGGCCGAGTTCATCATCACTTCCAGGCTCATCAGGACGAAGAGGATGTTACGGCGCACCATCAGGCCGGCGAGCCCAAGGGCGAAGAGGATGCCGGCGACGGCGAGCCCGTGTTCCAGTGGGATTGCACTCATGGCATTACTCCTTCGCTTCGTGGCGGCCGAGGTGGTAGGCCGCGACCAGTGCTGCCAGCAGCAGCATGGAGGCCAGCTCCACCGCCAGCAGGTAAGGGCCGAACAGGCTGATGCCGACGGCTTTCGCGTCCACGGTGGTGTGGCCGATTGCAGCGCCGCTCTGCTGGCTGAACAGCACGTACAGCAGCTCGGCCAGCAGGGCGAAGGAGAGGGCGGCAGGGCTGACCCAGATCCCGGGCGTGAGCCACTTGCGCTCCTGCTCCACCACGGCCGGGCCGAGGTTGAGCATCATCACCACGAAGACGAAGAGCACCATGATGGCGCCAGCGTAGACGATGATCTCCAGGGCACCGGCGAAGGGCGCACCCAGGGCGAAGAAGCACATCGATACCGCCAGCAGCGAGACGATGAGGTAGAGCAGGGCATGCACCGGGTTGGTGTTGGTGATCACCCGCAGGGTGGACACCACGGCGACGCCGGCAGCGAAATAGAAAGCGAATTCCACGCAACGTCTCCTTAGGGCAGCAGGCTCTTCACGTTGATCGGTTCGGCCTCGTTCTGCGCGGCACCTTTCGGTTTGCCGGCAATGGCCATGCCCGCCACGCGATAGAAGTTGTAGTCCGGGTTCTTGCCGGGGCCGGAGATCAGCAGGTCTTCCTTCTCGTAGACCAGGTCCTGGCGCTTGTACTCGCCCATCTCGAAATCCGGCGTCAGCTGGATCGCGGTGGTGGGGCAGGCTTCTTCGCACAGGCCGCAGAAGATGCAGCGGGAGAAGTTGATGCGGAAGAACTCGGGGTACCAGCGCCCGTCTTCGGTCTCGGCCTTCTGCAGCGAGATGCAGCCGACCGGGCAGGCCACGGCGCACAGGTTGCAGGCCACGCAGCGTTCTTCGCCGTCGGGGTCGCGGGTCAGCACGATGCGGCCGCGGTAGCGCGGCGGCAGGTACACGGGCTCTTCGGGGTATTGCAGGGTGTCACGCTTGCGGAAGCCGTGGGAGAACACCATCACCAGGCTGCGAAGTTGGGTGAAGGTGCCGGCTACCACGTCATAGATGTACTTGATCATGGGCTTCTCCTTACTGGACCGCGAGCACGACGGCGCCGGTCACCAGCAGGTTGATCAGGGTCAGCGGGAGGCAGAACTTCCAGCTGAAGGCCATCACCTGGTCATAGCGCGGACGCGGGATCGACGCGCGGAGCAGGATGAACAGCATGATGAAGAAGGCGGTCTTCAGGGCGAACCAGATGAACGGGATCTGCGGCAGGATGCCGAAGGGGCCGTGCCAACCGCCGAAGAACAGGGTGACCAGCAGCGCGGACACCAGCACGATGCCGATGTACTCGCCGACGAAGAACATGCCCCATTTCATGCCGGCGTACTCGATGTGGTAGCCGTCGGCCAGTTCCTGTTCCGCTTCCGGCTGGTCGAAGGGGTGACGGTGGGTCACTGCGACGCCGGCGATGAAGAAGGTACAGAAGCCGAAGAACTGCGGAATGATGAACCACAGGTGCTGGGCCTGGTATTCGACGATGTCGCGCAGGTTGAACGAGCCGACCTGGGCGACGATACCCATCAGCGACAGGGCCAGGAACACCTCGTAGGAGACGGTCTGGGCCGAGGCGCGCAGGCTGCCGAGCAGGGCGAACTTGTTGTTGCTCGACCAGCCGGCGAAGAGCACCGCGTACACGGTGATGCCGGCCATGGCGAAGAAGAACAGGATGCCGATGTTCAGGTCGGCGACGCCCCAGGTGGGGGTGATCGGCACCACGGCGAAGGCGATGAGCAGGGCGCTCATGGCGATCACCGGCGCCAGGGTGAAGATCATCTTGTCGGCGAACGGCGGCGTCCAGTCTTCCTTGAAGAACATCTTCAGCATGTCGGCGGCGATCTGGAACATGCCGAACGGACCGACGCGGTTGGGGCCGTAGCGATCCTGCCACCAGCCCAGCAGGCGTCGTTCGACGAAGCTCAGCAGGGCGCCGCAGACGACCACGGCAAGCAGGATGACGATGGCCTTGACCACCGCGATGATGACGTCGATCACCTCGGGAGTGAGCCAGCTCATTGCGCGGCCTCCTGCAGCAGGGTGACGGTGGCGCCAGCGACGGCGCCCGGGATGCCCGGCAGACCGGCTGGCAGGCCTACCAGGCCGACGGCCAGCTCTTCGCGTATTTGCAGCGGCAGGCGCAGGGCCTGGCCGTTGACCCGAACGATCAGGTGAGCGCCATCGTTGACGCCGAGGCGGTCCGCCTCGGACTTTGCCAGGGCCACGTAGGCCTCGGGCATACGCGCCTGGATCGGCGCGGCGCGGGAGGAGTTCTCCTCGCTGCCGAACAGGTGATGCAGCGGGACGACCTGCCAGGTACCTTGCACCGGGTTGAACGGCGCGGCGACGCTGAACC
The DNA here is from genome assembly GCF_001728945.1 of Pseudomonas sp. ENNP23. Lineage (NCBI taxonomy): Bacteria > Pseudomonadati > Pseudomonadota > Gammaproteobacteria > Pseudomonadales > Pseudomonadaceae > Pseudomonas > Pseudomonas sp. ENNP23. The sequence continues at coordinate 33,517 of NZ_LYSP01000021.1, read as the reverse complement.
AGGGCAGGGGATTGCCCTTGGCCTCGATCAGGCGCACGCCCGGATCACCGGCACGCAGGTGGCCGCCGACTTCGTCCTGGAACTTGTTCCAGGCCTGGGGCGAGTTCCAGCCGGGCGACCAGGCGAAGGGGATCTGCTGACGGGGCTCGGCACTGCCGGCGTAGCCTTCCATGGAGAAGGCGAACGGGGAGTCCTGGTCCTGCGGCTGGCGCGGCTCGTGCACGCTGATGTTGGCGCGCATGGCGGTACGACCGCTGTAGCGGTGCGGCTCGCGGGCCAGCTTGAGGCCCTTGATGCGGAACGAGGCGCTGGGCGCGGCGTCGCGGATCGAGGCCAGTTGGTTGTTGCTGTCGGCGACGGCGGCGGTGACCTGGTCCAGTTGGGTCCAGTCGACGGACTTGCCTTCCAGGGTGCTGTGCAGAGCATGCAGCCAGCGCCAGCCCTCGCGAACGAGGATGTTGGCGTCGTAATAGGTCGGGTCGTAGACCTGGAAGAAACGCTGGGCGCGGCCTTCCTGGCTGACCAGGGTGCCGTCGCCTTCGGCGAAGCTGGCGGCCGGCAGCACCAGATGGGCGCGTTCGACGGTCGCGGTCTGCTGGTGGTCGGCGACGATCACCACCTTGGCGGCGGCCAGGGCGGCGTCCACCTTGGCGGTGTCGGCACGGCGGTAGAGGTCGTTCTCGAGGACGACGACCGCGTCGGCCTGGCCGGAGATCAGGGCCTCCAGGGCTGCGTCCAGGGATTCACCGCCGAACAGGGCCAGGCCCATGCTGTTGGCTTCCGGTACCACCAGGCTGATGGAGCCGTTCTTCTCGCGGTTCTTCAGGGCGCTGGCGATGTTCGCGGCGGCTTCGATGAGGGCTTTTTCGCCCAGGGAAGCGCCGGAGACGATCAGCGGGCGCTTGGCGGCCAGCAGGGCATTGGCAATGCGCTGGACCAGCTCGCGGGCCTCGGCCTCCAGCCCTTCCACGGCGGGTGCGCTCGGGTCGATGGCGTGGGCCACGGCGAAGCCGATGCGGGCCAGGTCAGCCGGGGCGGCATGCACGCTTTCGGTGGCGACGTCGTCGAGGCGGGTCTCGGTGACGCTGGCGATGAACAGCGGGTTCAGGGCGTGCTGGGCGACGTTCTGCACGGCGGCCATGTGCCAGTCCTGGATCTTCATCGAGGCGGCGATCTCGGTGGCCTTGCCCTTGACCGACTGGCGCAGGGCCAGGGCGACGCGCGCGGCGGTCTGGGTGAGGTCTTCGCCGAGGACGAAGACGGCGTCGTGGCTTTCGATATCACGCAGGGTGGGCACCGGCAGCGGGCCGTTCTGCAGGATGTCGCGGATGAGGCGGATGTTTTCCAGTTCGCCGGCAGCGATGCCGGAGTAGTAGCTGGCTTCGCCCACCAGTTCACGCAGGGCGAAGTTGGACTCCAGGCTGGCGCGCGGCGAGCCGATGCCGATCACGCGCTTGCCCTTGAGCAGTTCGGCGGCCTTGTCCAGCGCGGCGTCGAGCCCCAGCTTCTGGGTGCCGAACAGTGGTTGGCGCGGGCGATCTTCACGGTTGACGTAGCCGTAGCCGAAACGGCCGCGGTCGCAGAGGAAGTACTGGTTCACCGAGCCGTTGAAGCGGTTCTCGATGCGGCGGATCTCGCCGTAGCGCTCACCAGGGCTGATGTTGCAGCCGCTGGAGCAGCCGTGGCAGATGCTCGGGGCGAACTGCATGTCCCACTTGCGGTTGTAGCGCTCGGAGTGGGTCTTGTCGGTGAACACACCGGTCGGGCAGACCTCGACCAGGTTGCCGGAGAATTCGCTCTCCAGGGTGCCGTTCTCGACCCGTCCGAAGTAGACGTTGTCGTGGGCGCCGTAGACGCCCAGGTCGGTGCCGCCGGCGTAGTCCTTGTAGTAGCGCACGCAGCGGTAGCAGGCGATGCAGCGGTTCATCTCGTGGGCGATGAACGGGCCGAGTTCCTGGTTCTGGTGGGTGCGCTTGGTGAAGCGGTAGCGACGGGCGTTGTGGCCGGTCATCACCGTCATGTCCTGCAGGTGGCAGTGACCGCCTTCCTCGCACACAGGGCAGTCGTGCGGGTGGTTGGTCATCAGCCATTCGACGACGCTGGCGCGGAACTGCTTCGCCTCTTCGTCCTCGATGGAGATCCAGGTGTTGTCAGTGGCAGGGGTCATGCAGGACATGACGAGGCGACCGCGTTTGTCGTTTTCGTCGGTGTACTGCTTGACCGCGCACTGGCGGCAGGCGCCGACGCTACCGAGCGCCGGGTGCCAGCAGAAGTAGGGGATGTCGAGTCCGAGTGACAGACAGGCCTGCAGGAGGTTGTCTGCACCATCGACTTCGAGCGTCTTGCCGTCTACGTGGATAGTGGCCATGGTTCAGTCTTCATCTGCCCGTTACCGGGCTTGGCTAATGGAATCTGGTTGCGATCGGGGCCGCTTGTGGCAGCCGCCAACCGTCGGAACTGGCTCTTATGCGCCGACCACTTCGGGTCGGTTCGCCGGTGCGTTGCGGGCAATGCCTGCCTCGAACTCCGGTCGGAAATACTTCAGCGCGCTACCCAGTGGCTCGACGGCACCCGGTGCGTGGGCGCAGAAGGTCTTGCCTGGGCCGAGGAAATTCACCAGGCCTTCCAGGGTCTCCAGGTCGCCGGCCTGACCCTCGCCGCGCTCGAGGGCGCGCAGGACCTTGACACTCCAGGGCAGGCCATCCCGGCAGGGGGTGCACCAGCCACAGGACTCGCGGGCGAAGAACTCTTCCATGTTGCGCAGCAGCGAGACCATGTTGATGCTGTCATCCACGGCGAGCGCCAGGCCGGTGCCCATGCGGGTGCCGACCTTGGCGATGCCGGCGGCGTACATGGAGGCATCCAGATGCTCGGGCAGCAGGAAACCGGTGCCGGCGCCGCCGGGCTGCCAGGCCTTCAGCTTGAAGCCGTCGCGCATGCCGCCAGCGTAGTCCTCGAACAGCTCGCGGGCGCTGACGCCGAAGGGCAGTTCCCAGAGGCCGGGGTTCTTCACCTTGCCGGAGAAGCCCATGAGCTTGGTGCCCATGTCTTCGCTGCCCGGGCGGGCGAGTCCCTTGTACCAGTCCACGCCGTTGGCAACGATCGCCGGGACGTTGCACAGGGTCTCGACGTTGTTGACGCAGGTGGGCTTGCCCCAGACGCCGACGGCGGCGGGGAAGGGCGGCTTGGCGCGGGGGTTGGCGCGGCGACCTTCGAGGGAGTTGATCAGGGCGGTTTCTTCACCGCAGATGTAGCGGCCGGCGCCCGTGTGGACGAACAGCTCGAAGTCGAAGCCCGACCCGAGGATGTTCTTGCCCAGCAGGCCGGCGGCCTTGGCTTCGTCGATGGCGCGGTTGAGGTTGCGGGCGGCGTCGACGTACTCGCCACGCAGGAAGATGTAGCCGCGATAGGCCTTGAGGGCGCGGGCGCTGATCAGCATGCCTTCCACCAGCAGGTGGGGCAGTTGCTCCATCAGCAGGCGGTCCTTCCAGGTGTTGGGTTCCATCTCATCCGCGTTGCACAGCAGGTAGCGGATGTTCATGGATTCGTCGGCGGGCATCAGGCCCCACTTCACGCCGGTGGGGAAGCCCGCACCGCCGCGGCCCTTGAGGCCGGAGTCCTTGACCTGCTGGACGATGTCGGCCTGGGCCATCTCGCCCAGAGCCTTGCGTGCCGCCGCGTAGCCGTTCTTCTGCTGGTATTCCTCGAGCCAGACAGGCTGGGCGTCTTCACGCAGGCGCCAGGTCAGCGGGTGCGTCTCGGCGCTGCGCTGGATGCGGTTGGCCGGTCCTACGGAGGTGAGGGTGCTCATTGATAGGCCTCCAGCAGTTGCGCGACGCCCTCGGCGCTGACGTTGCCGAAGGTGTCGTCGTCGATCATCAGAGCCGGCGCCTTGTCGCAGTTGCCCAGGCAGCACACCGGCAGCAGGGTGAAGCGGTTGTCGGCTGTGGTCTGGCCAAGCCCGATGCCGAGCTGCTCCTGGATACGGCCCAGCACGGATTCATGGCCACCGATGAAGCAGGTCATGCTGTCGCACACGCGGATCACGTGGCGGCCGACCGGCTGGCGGAAGATCTGGCTGTAGAAGGTGGCAACGCCTTCGACGTCGCTGGCAGGGATGCCGAGGATCTCGCCAATGGCGTCGGCGGCGCCATCCGGCACCCAGCCACGCTCCTTCTGGACGATCTTGAGGGCTTCGATGGACGCCGCGCGCGGGTCCTCGTAATGGTGCATTTCGTGCTCGATGGCCGAGCGCTCGGTTTCGCTGAGGACGAAACGGTCGGTCTGGATAATGCTCATGTCAGCGGTCCACGTCAGCCATAACGAAGTCGATACTGCCCAGATAGGCGATCAGGTCGGCCACCATGCTGCCGCGGATCACTGAGGGGATCTGTTGCAGGTGAGGGAAGCTGGGCGTCCGGATCCGGGTGCGGTAGCTCATGGTGCTGCCGTCGCTCGTCAGGTAGTAGCTGTTGATGCCCTTGGTCGCCTCGATCATCTGGAAGGCCTCATTGGCCGGCATGACCGGGCCCCAGGAAACCTGCAGGAAGTGGGTGATCAGGGTTTCGATGTGCTGCAGCGTGCGCTCTTTCGGTGGCGGCGTGGTCAGCGGGTGGTCAGCTTTGTAGGGGCCTTCCGGCATGTTTTTCAGGCACTGGTCGATGATGCGGATACTCTGGCGCATCTCTTCCACGCGGACCATGCAGCGGTCGTAGGCATCGCCGTTGTGGGCCAGCGGGACTTCGAATTCGAAGTTCTCGTAGCCGGAGTAGGGGCGAGCCTTGCGCAGGTCGAAATCGCAGCCGGTGGCACGTAGGCCGGCACCGGTGGTGCCCCATTCCAGGGCTTCCTTGGTGTTGTACTGGGCGACGCCGATGGTCCGGCCTTTGAGAATGCTGTTCTGCAGGGCGGCCTTGGTGTACTCGTCCAGGCGCTTGGGCAGCCAGTCGACGAACTCCTTGACCAGCTTGTCCCAGCCGCGCGGCAGGTCATGGGCGACACCGCCGATGCGGTACCAGGCCGGGTGCAGGCGGAAGCCGGTGATGGCCTCGATGACCTTGTAGGCGCGCTGGCGGTCGGTGAAAGTGAAGAACACCGGCGTCATGGCGCCCACGTCCTGGATATAGGTGCCCAGGAACAGCAGGTGGCTGGTAATGCGGAAGAACTCGGCCAGCATGATGCGGATGGTATCGACCTTCTGCGGTACCTGGATGCCGGCGAGCTTCTCGACAGCCAGTACGTACGGCAGGTTGTTCATCACCCCGCCGAGGTAGTCGATGCGGTCGGTGTAGGGGATGAAGCTGTGCCAGGACTGGCGCTCGGCCATTTTCTCGGCGCCACGGTGGTGGTAGCCGATGTCCGGGACGCAGTCGACGATCTCTTCACCGTCCAGCTGCAGCACGATGCGGAAGGCACCGTGGGCGGAGGGGTGGTTGGGGCCGAGGTTGAGGAACATGTAGTCCTCGTTCTCGCCCTGGCGCTTCATGCCCCAGTCCTCGGGGTTGAAGCGGGCGGCTTCTTCCTCGAGCTGCTGCTTGGCCAGCGTGAGGCTGTAGGGATCGAACTCGGTGGCGCGCGCCGGGTAGTCCTTGCGCAGTGGGTGACCCTGCCAGGTGGGCGGCATCATGATGCGGGTCAGGTGTGGGTGCCCGGTGAAGGTGATGCCGTAGAGGTCCCAGACCTCGCGTTCGTACCAGTTGGCGTTGGGCCAGATCCTGGTGACGCTGGGCAGGTTGAGGTCGCCCTCGGACAAGGCGACCTTGATCATCACGTCACTGTTACGTTCCAGCGAGATCAGGTGGTAGAACACCGTGAAGTCGGCGCCCGGCAGGCCGCGGCGCTGGGTGCGCAGGCGCTCGTCGACGCCATGCAGGTCGTACAGCATGACGAAGGGGCGGGGGGCGTTGCGCAGGAAGGTCAGTACTTCGACGAGCTTTTCGCGGGGGACCCAGATCACCGGCATGCCGGTGCGGGTTGCCTGGATAGTGAAGCTCTCGGCGCCGAAGCGGGAGTTCAGCTCAACGACGACATCTTGGTCGTCAGCCTTGTAAGGCGGAATAGACAGAACGGTGTCTGCAGTCATGGTCTCGGTCGCTTTCGGTCAACGTACAGAGTGAAACGGGCCTCCTCGTGGAAGGGCCCGAATCAGACTTCGTCGGGGCTGCGCAGGTTGGTGACCTGAATACGCTGTTCGCGGCGCTGTTCCTTCTGCGACGGCATTTCGGCACGGTAGATGCCTTGGTCGCCGACGACCCAGGAAAGCGGGCGGCGCTCCTGGCCGATGGATTCCTGCAGCAGCATCAGGCCTTGCAGGAATGCCTCCGGACGGGGAGGGCAGCCAGGGATGTACACATCCACGGGGAGGAATTTGTCCACGCCCTGGACCACCGAGTAGATGTCGTACATGCCACCGGAGTTTGCGCAAGAGCCCATCGAGATCACCCACTTGGGCTCCAGCATCTGCTCATAGAGGCGCTGGATGATGGGCGCCATCTTGATGAAGCAGGTGCCGGCGATGACCATGAAGTCAGCCTGGCGGGGTGATGCGCGAATGACCTCGGCACCGAAGCGGGCAATGTCGTGGGGAGCAGTGAAAGCGGTGGTCATCTCCACGTAGCAGCACGACAGACCGAAGTTGTACGGCCAAAGGGAGTTCTTGCGACCCCAGTTGACCGCGTTGCTCAGAACATCTTCGAGTTTGCCCATGAAGATGTTCTTGTGGACCTGATCTTCTAGCAGAGGGTCAGTGACGACCTCCCGCTCGCCGATCGGGTACTGCTCGTTGGGAGCAGTCGGATCGATCCGAGTAAGTTTGTATTGCATTGCCAAAGCCTCATTGTTTTAGCTTCGCCTGCCGATTGCGACGACCTTCGGGGGCCCAGTCCAGGGCCCCGATGCGCCAGAGATAGGCAAGACCTGCCAACAGAATTGCTATGAAAATGGATGCTTCGATGAGCCCGGCCCATCCGCTTTCGCGAACAGAAACGGCCCATGCGAAGAGAAAGAGGGCTTCGACGTCGAAGATCACGAAGAGCATCGCGACCAGATAGAACTTGGCGGAAAGGCGGAGGCGGGCGCTGCCGGTAGGCAGCATCCCGGATTCGAAGGGGTCGTTCTTCGCGCGGCCAAAGGCGCGACTGCCGAGGAGGGCGGAGACGCCGAGCATGAATGCGATCAGGCCGAACACGCCCAGCAGGAAAACAGCGAAACCCCAGTTATGGGACAGGATGGCAGTGGCTTCCGACATGCCCGAACTCCTTCTACAAGGAACGGCGTTCACTCGAGTTATTAGGGTTATGCCGGAGCAGAAGCACCCAGCAATCTATTCGAACAATTTTATGCCCGTAAGGGGGAACAAGTAAATTTTTCAGGTCGAAAAATTAACTCCAAGGGCAGTAAAAGGACCTTGTACTGCCATGAAAGCCCCGTAGGTCGGGGTTTTCAGCTTTTTGTTAGGCCTTGGTCGGATTGCGTCGCTATGCCGCAGCGGCAAGTTATGTTTTGTGGATGAGAGTCATTCGCGTTTGATTGGGGAATATTTAGCCACTACTGAATTAATCCTACAAAGGCGACTAAAAGTTACCGGTGCATTAGCGCCAACTACTACAACGGTAGCGGTTTCTATCCCGAATAATTCTGGCAACAGCTTATTGAGGCACTTTGGATGCTGTACTAGCGTACCAGCTGCGCTTTTCTACAGCGCTTTCCCCTGTTTCCCGGCGGTACTCAGGGGGTCAATCGGACCCCCATGTCCTTGGATATTCCGGGGCTTGGTGGTCACCACCAAAACACCAAGAAAGAGGGAACTGCCCATGAGGCTTGCTACACGCCTGCGTTGCAGCGTCATTCTACTGTCCTGCCTATTACCCGCCGTACATGCTCATGCCGAAGTTGGCGACTACGGTTTCTGGAAGACACTCCGTAACCTGACCTCCCCGCCCTCAGCGGACAACCCTGTGCGTGCTGAGCAGCGCGTGGGGCCTTATCCCATGCTCGGCAACCCTGCAGGCTTCAAGTCAGGTTTCTCGCCGGCGCGTTACTACGCCTGGCAGACCGTCCAGCTTGCACCCGAAACCGGCGCAGTGTGCGGCGACGGCTCGCCGTACAAGTTCTTCATCAACCGGGTTCCGAACACCACCAATACGATCATCTACATGGAAGGTGGTGGAGCCTGCTGGGACTACGCCAGTTGCACAGGACAGACCGGTATCCGCGGGGCGCGCAACCCCAATGGCATTCCGGATGACTACATGAAACTGATGAACCCCAGTGCCAGCCTTGTCAGCCCCTTCGTGGTCCGTCTTCATCCCTATTCGCGGGTGAAGACCCAGAAGTGGAACATGGTTTATATCCCCTACTGCACGGGGGATCTCTATGCCGGGGACAAGGTCGCCACGTACGACGATCCGGCTGGACAGAAGCCGCCCCTGACTTGGCACCACAACGGCTTGCGCAATGGTCGCGCCGTGCTGGGCTGGCTGAAAGACAACATGCCTCGTCCTGGGCAGATGCTTTCTACCGGTTGCAGTGCCGGCGGCGCAGGTAGCTTGGTCAGCCACGGTATCCTGCGACAGGACCTGGCTCCGGATCGCGGCTTCCTGATTGATGACTCGGGGCCGATATTCGATGCGATGGTCGGTGGTGACAGCCAGACATATCCCTCCTTGCCCTTGCAAAATCTCATACGCGGTGCGTGGGGGTTGGATGAAGGGCCGCTGCAATACCTGCAACGTCGCTTGCCAGGTGTGAGCTTGTCCAATCTCGGCAGCATCTATCCGGCGCTGGCTTCTAACCTGCCGGGTGATCGTCTGGGACACACCCATTTCTGGCAGGACCTCAACTACTCGTCCTACTCCTACGAGCGGTTCTACCCGGAGATCATGAACGCGCCTGACAAGGCCACCAAGGAGGCCTTGATCAAGGCCAAATGGAAGGCAGATACGGAGCGCTTGAACAGTACGCTGGCCAACCTGCCGAACTTCGGCGGTTACTTCCCTCAGTACCGGGCTCTGAACGAAAGCCATTGCACAACGATCGTCGATTTCAAAAATGGCGATATTCAGGAGCAAGGGCTTGAGCTGAGCCACTTCATCGACAGCGTGCTCAATGGCAGGGGGCCGGTGTTGGACGCCTCCGAGATCAGCGATGCCGCTGACCGTGCGAAGCCCTACAACCTCATCTACGCCCTGATCAACAAACTGCTGTAAAGAAAGGCCGGGGGCGCATTGCGCGCCCTCGGTCAGCGGTAGGCTTGCTCTCGTGCTTCCTGCAGCCGTTGGCGCAGGTACTCATTGCGACTGAGGCCTTCGGGTATGGCCTGCATGGCGTTGACTTCATCGACGATGCGCCTTTCCTCCCGCTTGTATCGCTCGAATTGCGGTGAGCGCTGTTGGGCGCGGGCTTTCTCCCTTGCCTCGCTGGCGGCCTGATAACGGCCTATCAGTGCTTCTGAGCGGGCAGTCTGCTCCGCAGGGTCGTCGACACTGGCGCGGATCAGTGCAATCTGCAGCAGTACGGACTCGCCGGCGGCCAGTTCACCTTTTGCCTCCTTCTCCTCCAGTCCTTTGCGCAGACGCTCGGCTTCAGCCTCACGCTCAGCGGGGGAAAGTGCGGCGGCTTTGTCGAAGAAGCCCCGGTATTCGGCATCGAATGCCAAGCGCTTGGCGTACTCGTCCGCTTGGGCCAGGTCATTGGCGCTCTTGGCGCCCGATCGAGCATCTGTCGGTGCTTGCAAGGGGTTGGTGGATGCGTTGCTTTCCGAAAGAGTGGGCAGCGTCGACGCCTGAAGGGGAGAGGCATCAGGCTGCAAGCGCCAGAATAGGGTGGCACCTGCTGTGGTGATCGCGAGCGCAATGGCGCTGAGGAACATGGTCTTGTTGGTCATCGTGCCTCCTGCACAGGATTAAGTGCCGGCAAGCTTAGTCGACGCGCTCTTTCCTACGCGGCACCCAGGCCCAGATCATCTCGCAGCGGATCGGCTCGGCACCGCTCTCGTCGGTCACGCGCACCTCCACGGTCACCTCGCCCTTTTCCTCCTCCTCGATCCGGCGTAATTGCTCGGACGAAAGCCGCGCTTCGGCCCTGAGGCCGCCACTTGCTCGCCGAAGGTAGTCCACGTGCAGCGTGCGAATCAGCGGAATGCGGGTATCCGGCACGCTCATGCCCACCAGGATGCCCGTCGCCGACTCCGCCAGCAGCGCCATGCACGCCTCCGATGTGGTTTTGTACGCGCCTGCGGTTGGCCAGGCTCATCACCGCCCGGTCGGGGCCCAGGTGATGGACGCGGATGCGCCCGGTACCGGCGAACTTCACCTGGCTGCCGATCAGCAGGCTCAGCAAGGGGGTGTGCAGTGCAGCGGGGAGGCGGGTGATCAGCCAGGTGGCTTTGGCAAGGCGGTTGGTCGGCATGGCGAGGCTCGTGGTGAGTGAGCCGCCAGTCTCCCAGTGTCAAAAGGGACCGGCCATTGCTGGCCGGTCGGAGTGCCCTGGCAGTTCGGCCAGTGGCGGAGGGGTCAGAGGATGCGTCGGCGGTCTTCCCGGGTGATCACCACCGTTGCCGAACGCGGCCGGCGGCCTGGGCCGTCCGGCCAGGTGCTGGTCAGGTTGGTCGGGGTCGAGCCCTCGCCCGGGTGCTGGATGTTGACGAACAGCGTGCGGAAGTCCGGGGTCGCCGTGATCCCGGTGATCTCCGCGCCCAGCGGCCCTACCAGGAAGCGCTTCATCTCCCCGGTGCGCGGGTCCGCCACCAGCATCTGGTTGTTGCCGAACGGGCCGGACGCCAGTTGGCTGCCGCTCATGTCGGTCTGGATCCACAGGCGGCCGTCCTCGTCGAACCACAGCCCGTCCGGGCTGGCGAGGATGGAGCCGGCGTCCAGCGGTTGGCCGTTCGGGCCACGGCTGTCGCTTTGCGGGCCGGCCAGCAGGAACAGGTTCCAGTTGAAGCGTGCGCCCGCGTAGTCACGGCTCTGCTCGCGCCAGCGGATGATGTGGCCGTAGGCATTGTTCGGACGCGGGTTGGGCGCGTCCGGCGTGGTGCGTGCGGTGTTGTTGGTGAGGGTGAAGTACACCTCGCCGTTGTCCGGGTTCACCGCACCCCATTCCGGGCGGTCCATCTTGGTCGCGCCCACGGCATCGGCGGCCAGGCGGGTGTTCACCAGCACATCGCCCTGGTCGGCGAAGGTCACGCCGGCCTTCTGGCAGGCCTGCTGGAAGGCCGGGTCGTTGATGTCCAGGGCCAGCCACTGGCCGCTGCCATCGGCGTTGAAGCGCGCCACGTAGAGTGTGCCGTTGTCCAGCAGGCGATGGTTGCGCTTGCCCGGGCGGAACGTGTCACGGCTCACGTACTTGTAGATGTACTCGTTCTGCGAGTCATCGCCGGAGTAGCAGACCACCCGACGGCCCGGCTTCACCGGCGCGAAGATCAGGCCCTCGTGGGCGAAGCGGCCCAGGGCCGTCCGCTTGACCGGGGTGGAGGTGGGGTCGAACGGGTCGATCTCCACGATCCAGCCGAACTGGTTCGGCTCGTTGCGGTAGTCGCCCTTGGCATCGGCAGCCTTGCGGGTCGCGTCGAAGCGCTCGAACTCATCGCCCGCCAGCGTCTCCCAGCCGAAGCGACTGGTGTTGCGCAGGCCATAGCGTTTCAGCTCGCGGGGCAGGTCGGCGTCGCGGGTGGCGAAGTAGCCGGCCCAGTTCTCCTCGCAGGTCAGGTAGGTTCCCCAGGGGGTGAAACCGTTGGAGCAGTTGTTCTGGGTACCGCGCGATTGGGTGCCGTCCGGGCTGTAGCGGGTCTGCATCAGCGCGTGTCCACGTGCCGGGCCGCTGATGCGCATCGGCGTCGCTGCTGTTATGCGGCGGTTGCGCGGGCTGGGTACCACATTCCACTCGCCGCGCACGTCACGGCGGATCTCCACCACCGACACCCCATGGGCGTTGATCTCCTTGCGGACCTCCTCGGCACTGGTGCGCTTGCCGTTCACCACGGTCGGGCCGTTCGGGTGCAGCAGCGGCGCGTCGATGTACTCGTGGTTCAGCACCAACAGGCCGTGGTCCGAACGTATCCCGAAACCGTGGCGGGCATCGATGGGGAAGAAGTGCATGCCGTCGTGGTGCATGCCGGTCTGCTCGGCCTGGTCCTGGGCGCTGTTGCTGGCGTCATCGGCAAAGGCCGGGTAGCGGCCGGTGATGGGCGTACCCCAGGGAATGAACGCGGTGGCCTTGTAGCCCGGCGGCACCGTCACGGTGTCGGCGCGACCGGTGGGGATGCCCTCGAAGCCCAAGCGCTTGCGCGGACGGAAGGGGAAGCCCAGGCCGCGTGCCTCGGCCTCGATCTCGGTGGCCTGGGCCTGGCCGGGCAGGCTCACGCCAAGGAAGGCGAGGGCGCCCAGGGTGGCGCCACCGGCCAGCACCTCGCGGCGCTTCAGACCGGCGATCAGGTCACTGATGTGCAGGTTGTCCGAGCCGTTGCTGGGCAGCTCGTCGCCGTTGCCGAACAGCACGGCGGTGTCGTTGTTTTCGTGGTTCAAGGCATGTCTCCATACAGGCGAATCGACGGAGACCTGACGCTAAAGCCCAAAAGCGACCGGAAAATGACAGTGCCACCCGGCGGCGTGAGCCGGCACGCAAAATCGTCAGCGCGGACCGATGGCGAAGATCAGTGCGCCACCCTGCAACTGGCGGATCACCCGGTCACGGTCGGCGCTGGCCAGCACCAGGCAGCCGTTGCTGCGGCCCGCCACACCGTGGGCCTCGATGAAGTCCCGCTCCATGTAGTCCCGTGCATGCACCACGATGGCCCGTGCCATCGCATTGCGGTTGCTGTGGCTCAGCCCCTCCAGGCGCATGGAGAGGCCGTGGCCCGGGGCCTCGCTCTTGAACACCTCGGCCGTGCGGAACACCCCGAGTGAAGACGCCAGGCTGCCTGGACGATCGGAAAAACGCTCCGCGTAGCCATCGTGGTCCGTGTCCGAGCCGCGCCCGTGGGCCACGCGAAACCGCCCCAGCAGCGCATGGCTGCGCCGCTCGAACAGCAGGAAGCGTGGCTCGTTGGAGCGCTGGCCGTAATCCACCACGGCGAAATGCGAGTGGTTATCACCGCGAAGTCGCTCTAGGATTCCAGGCATCTCGCTGGCCGGCACCCATTGGCGCAAGTCGTCTGCCAGGGCGGCAACAGGCGAGAGCAACAGCAGGAGGACGACGAGGGATTGGCGCATGGGGCGGCCTCGTTGGAGCAGCCGCCGCTGAACCCCGGAGTCACGGAGGACGCAAGATGAGGGACAGGTATCGACGCGGCCAGGCAAGGATCGAAGGCCGCGTCCAGGCGACCCGCAAGGGGTCGCCGGCGGGGCACAGAGTGTCAGCGCTTGCCCATGGAACGGCGCGAGCCGCGCGGCGGCATGCCGGGGCGTTGGCCACGGTCGTGGCCTTTCAGGGTCTGGTACCAGGGCAGGCTCTGCTTCGGCTTTTTCTCGGTCGCCTCAGGGCTGGTCTCGGGGGCGGCCGGAGCGCCGGTGTCTTGAAGGGTGTCGTTCATACAAGGTCCATGGCGCCTTGGCGCCGGTCACTGGAGAGTCTGGCCGATCAGGCCGGGCGCCATCATATCGCAAGTCGCTGGAAGCGCCCTCATCCTCGGCGGAGGCACCCTGACCTGTATCAAGGTGATTTCCGTGGAGTTATCGGATGATCCCCACCATCACAAGGAAATGGACTGAAAAATGAAGCAACCAAGCAAACAGGTTCGGGGCTGGATCGTCTCCGCGCTCGTGGTCGCCGCGCTCGGCGCCGGCGCCTGGTGGGTGCTGCGCCCGGCCGGCCTGGGAGAGGGCTTCGCCAGCGGCAATGGCCGCATCGAGGCCACCGAAGTGGACGTGGCCACCAAGCTGGCCGGCCGCGTGGCCGAAATCCTCGTGGACGAGGGTGACTTCGTGAAGGTCGGCCAGGTGGTCGCGCGTATGGACACCCAGGTGCTCCAGGCCCAGCTCGCCCAGGCCGAAGCCCAGGTGCGCCAGACCGAGAACGCTCGCCTCACCGCCCAGGCCCTGGTGGCCCAGCGACAGAGCGAGCAGGCCACTGCCGAAGCCGTGGTCGGCCAGCGTGAGGCCGAGCTGACCGCCGCCAGCAAGCGCTTCACCCGCACCGAGGCCCTGGTCAAGCGCAATGCCTTGCCCCAACAGCAACTGGACGATGACCGCGCCGTGATGCAGAGCGCCCAGGCCGCCCTGGCCGCCTCGCGCTCCCAGGTGGTCTCGGCCAAGGCCGGTATCGAAGCCGCCCGTTCCCAGGTGATCGAGGCCGAATCCGCCATCGAAGCCGCGCGCGCCTCCGTCACCCGGCTGGCAGCCGACATCGAAGACAGCCTGCTCAAGGCCCCCCGCGACGGCCGCGTGCAGTACCGCGTCGCCCAGCCCGGCGAAGTGCTGGGGGCCGGTGGCAAGCTGCTCAACCTGGTGGACCTGGGCGACGTCTACATGACCTTCTTCCTCCCCGCGCCCCAGGCTGGCCGCGTCACCCTCGGCTCCGAAGCGCGGCTGGTGATCGACGCCGTGCCGCAGTACGTCATCCCCGCCAAGGTCTCCTACGTCGCCAGCGTCGCCCAATTCACCCCCAAGACCGTAGAGACCGCCAGCGAGCGCGAGAAGCTGGTGTTCCGCGTCAAGGCCCGCATCGACCCGGCGCTGCTCAAGCAGCACATCACCGCCGTGAAGACCGGCGTACCCGGCATGGCCTACCTCAAGCTGGATGAAGCGGCCACCTGGCCCGAGCACCTCGAAATCAAGGTGCCCTGATGAACGCCGTCAGCCATGTAGCGCAGTTGAGCGGGGTCTCGCTGCGCTACGGCGACACCTTCGCCCTGAACGAGGTCGACCTGGCCATCCCCGCCAACTGCATGGTCGGGCTCATCGGCCCCGACGGCGTCGGCAAGTCCAGCCTCCTGGCGCTGCTCTCCGGCGCCCGGCGCATGCAGAGCGGCAGCATCCGCGTGCTCGACGGCGACATGCGCTCGGCCCGCCACCGCCGCGCCATCTGCCAGCGGGTCGCGTACATGCCCCAGGGGCTGGGCAAGAACCTCTACCCGACGCTCACCGTGTTCGAGAACGTCGACTTCTTCGGACGCCTGTTCGGCCACGACCGTGCCGAACGCGAACGGCGCATCGACGACCTGCTGCGCAGCACCGGGCTCGACCCCTTCCGCGAACGGCCCGCCGGCAAACTCTCCGGTGGTATGAAGCAGAAGCTCGGCCTGTGCTGCGCGCTGATCCACGACCCCGACCTGCTGATCCTCGACGAGCCCACCACCGGCGTCGACCCGCTGTCGCGCAACCAGTTCTGGGAACTGATCGGGCGCATCCGCCAGGGCCGCGAAGGCATGAGCGTGCTGGTGGCCACCGCCTACATGGAAGAGGCGGACCGCTTCGACAGCCTGGTGGCCATGGACGCCGGCCGGGTACTCGCCACCGGCACCCCGGCCGAGATCCGCCAGCGCACCGGCTGCGACACCCTTGAAGAAGCCTTCATCGCCCTGCTGCCCGAAGAGAAGCGCAGCGGCCACCACCGCCTGAGCATCCCGCCCCGCAAGCGCGGCAACGGCGAGATCGCCATCGAAGCCGAAGGGCTCACCTGCCGCTTCGGTGATTTCGTCGCCGTGGACCGCGTGAGCTTCCGCATCGAGCGCGGCGAGATCTTCGGCTTCCTCGGCTCCAACGGCTGCGGCAAGTCCACCACCATGAAGATGCTCACCGGCCTGCTGCCGGCCAGCGAAGGGCGCTGCGCCCTGTTCGGGCAGGACGTCGACGCCAGCGACCTGGCCACCCGCCGGCGGGTCGGCTACATGTCCCAGGCCTTCTCCCTCTACGGCGAACTGACGGTGCGGCAGAACCTCGAACTGCACGCCCGGCTGTTCCACCTCCCGCCCGAGCGCATCGGCCCGCGGGTGGGCGAAATGCTCCAGCGCTTCGACCTCGACGGCGTGCAGGACGAGCTGCCCGAAGGCCTGCCTCTGGGCATCCGCCAGCGCCTGTCGCTGGCCGTGGCGGTGATCCACGGTCCCGAGCTGCTGATCCTCGACGAACCCACTTCCGGCGTGGACCCGGTGGCCCGCGACGGCTTCTGGGAGCTGATGATCGACCTCTCGCGCAACGACGGCGTCACCATCTTCATCTCCACCCACTTCATGAACGAAGCCGAGCGCTGCGACCGCATCTCCCTCATGCACGCCGGGCGCGTGCTGGACAGCGACACCCCCGCCGGCCTCATCGCCAAGCGCAACCTGCCCACTCTGGAAGCCACCTTCATCGCCTACCTCGAAGAGGCCGCCGGCATCAGCGGCCAGGCGCCCCAGGCCGCACCGGTGCTGGCAAAGGGCGGGGAGGGCACGAGCAAGGACCGGGGCTTCAGCTTCGCCCGCCTGTTCAGCTACGCCCGGCGCGAAAGCATGGAGCTGCGCCGCGACCCGATCCGCCTGACCCTCGCGCTGCTGGGCACCGTGCTGCTGATGTTCATCATCGGCTACGGCATCAGCATGGACGTCGAAGACCTCTCCTATGCCGTGCTCGACCGCGACCAGACCACCACCAGCGAGGCCTATGCCCTCAACCTGGCCGGCTCGCGTTACTTCATCGAGCGCGCGCCGATCCACGACTACGCCGAACTGGACCGGCGCATGCGCAGCGGCGAGCTGAGCCTGGCGGTGGAGATCCCGCCGGGCTTCGGCCGCGACCTCAAGCGCGGCGCCCGGCCCACCGTCGGCGTGTGGATCGACGGTGCCATGCCCACCCGCGCCAACACCGTCAAGGGCTACGTCCAGGGCCTGCACCTGGAGTACCTCGCTGAACTCGCGCGGCGCTCGCCCTCCGGCGGCTACACCACGGCAGTCACCACCGAAGTGCGCTACCGCTACAACCCCGACGTGGAGAGCCTGGAAGCCATGGTGCCGGCGGTGATCCCGCTGCTGCTGATCATGATCCCGGCCATGCTCACCGCCCTCGGCGTGGTGCGCGAGAAGGAGCTGGGCTCCATCACCAACCTCTACGTCACGCCGGTCACCCGCCTGGAATTCCTCCTTGGCAAGCAACTGCCCTACGTCGCCATGGGCATGATCAACTTCCTGCTCATGGTGGCTCTGGCCGTGGTGGTGTTCGGGGTGTCCCTCAAGGGCAGCTTCGTCACCCTGGTGCTGGCCGCGTTGTGCTACGTCATCACCGCCACCGGACTCGGCCTGCTGCTGTCCACCTTCATGCGCAGCCAGATCGCCGCCGTGTTCGGCGTGGCCATCGCCACCATGGTCCCGGCGATCCAGTTCTCCGGGCTGATCCACCCGGTGTCGTCCCTGGAGGGGGCGGCGGCCCTGGTCGGGCAGGCCTATCCGGCCACCCACTTCCTCATCATCAGCCGCGGGGTGTTTTCCAAGGCCCTGGGGTTCAGCGACCTGGCCGGCTACTTCGTGCCGTTGCTGATCACCATCCCCGTGCTGCTCGGCCTCAGCGTCCTGTCGCTGAAGAAGCAGGAGGTCTGAAATGGGCAGCCTGAGCAACATCCTGCAACTGGGGCTCAAGGAGTTCCGCAGCCTGCAGCGTGACTACGCGATGCTGGCGCTGATCCTCTGGGCCTTCAGCATGGGCGTCTACAGCTCCGCCACCGGCCTGCCGGAAACCCTCCACCACGCGCCCATCGCCGTGGTCGACGAGGACCGCTCGCAGCTCTCCAATCGCCTGGTCAATGCCTTCCAGCCGCCGTACTTCCGCACGCCCGAGCTGATCGACCAGGCCGGCATGGACCGTGGCATGGACACCGGCCGCTACACCTTCACCCTCGACATCCCGCCGGACTTCCAGCGCGACGTGCTCGCCGGACGCAACCCGGTGGTGCAGCTCAACGTCGACGCCACGCAGATCGGCCAGGCCTTCAGCGGCGCCGGCTACGTGCAGAACATCATCTCCACCGAGGTCAACGAATTCGTCGCCCGGCACCGGGGCCAGCAGGCCATGCCGGTGGAACTGGAGATGCGCACCCTGTTCAACCCCAACCTCACCCAGGCCTGGTTCGGCGGGGTGATGGAGGTGATCAACCAGATCACCATGCTCTCCATCATCCTCACCGGCGCCGCGCTGATCCGCGAGCGCGAACACGGCACCGTCGAGCACCTGCTGGTGATGCCGCTCACCGCCTTCGAGATCATGCTGGCCAAGGTCTGGTCCATGGGGCTGGTGGTGCTGGTGGCCACCGCCCTGAGCCTGGTGTTCGTGGTACGCGGCTGGCTGGCCGTGCCCATCAGCGGCTCGCTGTCGCTGTTCCTGGTAGGGGCCGCGCTGCACCTGTTTGCCACTACTTCCATGGGCATCTTCCTCGGCACCGTTGCCCGCTCCATGCCGCAGCTCGGGTTGCTCACCATCCTGGTGCTGATGCCGCTGCAGATCCTCTCCGGTGCCACCACCCCGCGCGAGAGCATGCCGGAGCTGGTGCAGCACGTGATGCTGATCGCCCCCACCACCCACTTCGTCGCCCTGGCCCAGGGCATCCTCTACCGCGGTGCCGGCCTCGACATCGTCTGGCCGCAGTTCCTCGCCATCCTCGCCATCGGCAGCGCCTTCTTCCTCGCCGCCCTGCGGCGCTTCCGCGCCACCATCACGCAGATGGCCTGATACGGGGGCGCCGGCCCTCCGTCTGCCGGCCGCCCCGCTGCCCATACCCACGGGTGGACGGGGCGCGCTGCCTCGCCGTGGTGCGTGGAAATACGCCGTAAAGGATTTTGCCGACGGCAGGCTGCACCCCGCCGCACTACCAGCGCCACGAGTACCGGCGCCACGACTGGCGCCAACCCCGGAACGACTGGGACGAACGCCGCCACGACTACACCCCGCGCCTGCAGAACTGGGGCGGCCAGCCGGAAGGCGGACCACGTTACTGGCAGGGCCGTGGCCGTCATGACCATGATGGCCGCAGTGGCTGGGGGCGCTAGCTCAGCCAGGCAAGGCCGCAGGGGTGCGGGCGTCCTCGTCGAGGATCAACTCGCGCATCGCCTCGGCGGCCGGTGACAAGGTGCGCCCGGCGCGGCTGACCAGGCCGTAGGCCGAGCGTTGTGACAGCAGGCCGGGCGCCAGCTCCAGCAGGGCCAGGCGCCCGGCTTCGATCTCTTCGGCCACCACGTCCAGTGGCGCCATGCTCAGCACGTCGCTTGCCGCCACCAGGGCCTTCAGCACCATGAAGTTGTCACACTCGATGCCCAGTGGCTGGCCGTTTTCTGCCAGCCGCCCCAGGGCCTGCGCCACCTCGGCGGGCACCTGGGTGCCGGCCAGCGGGTAGGCTGCCAGGTCGGCCGCCGTCAGCCGGTGCCGGCGTCGGCCCAGCAGCGGGTGACCCGGTCGGCAGAAGATCACCCCGGGCCAGCTACGCAGGGACGTGACCTCCAGTTGCGGGTCGTCGCGCAGCTCCCGCACATCGGCCACGAACAGCTCCAGGGCATCGTCCAGCAGGCGCTGGTGCAGGCTGTACCAGGTGTCGATGGCCAGTTGCACCCGCACCCCCGGGTGCGCCCCGGCAAAGCGCCCCAGCGCTCGTGGCACCAGGCGGGCGGCGGGGTAGGGGCCGGCACCCAGGCGCAGTTCACCGCTGCCCAGGTTGTCCAGTTGGGAGACGGCGCTGCGCAGCGCACGGTCGCCGTCCAGCAGGCGCCGGGCATGCTCCAGCACCAGCCGGCCGTGGGCGGTCAGGCTCACCTGGCGCGGGCCCCGGTCCAGCAGGCGGCAGCCCAGGCCGTTCTCCAGGGCCTGGATACTGCGGCTCAGGGCCGGCTGGCTGAGGCTCACCGCCTCGGCGGCACGGGCGAAGTGGCCGTGTTCGGCCAGGGCGACGAAGTGGCGGAGCTGGCGAAGGTCGTTCATGCGCGGTCTGCATTGAAAACTGAATAAGAATGCATTGGCATTATCGTTCGGCCGCTGCCAGCCTGTCAGCGCTCATCCACAACAACAACGAGCCGACCATGCGACTGACTACCCGCTTCAGCAGCCTGCTGCTGGCCGCGACCCTGCCCCTGGGGGCCGACGCCGCGCTGCCTGACGAAACCCTGAAAGCCAGCATCAACCCCGAGCTGGCCGAACACACCCGGCACTTCAACCAGAAGGTCTACCAGGTGGCCGACAACGTCTGGTCGGCGGTGGGCTGGAACCTCGCCAACAGCGTGATGATCGAGGCGCCCGAGGGTCTGATCATCGTCGACACCGGCGAGTCGGTGGATCAGTCGCGCAAGGTCCTCGCCGAGTTCCGCAAGATCAGCGACAAGCCCATCAAGGCCATCGTCTACACCCACTTCCACCCGGACCACATCAACGGCGTGAAGGCCTTCGTCAGTGAAGAACAGGTCAAGAGCGGCGAGGTGCGTATCTACGCCCAGGAAACCCTGCTGGAAAACGTCGTCACCCAGGGTTCGCTGGTGGGGCCGATCCTCGCCATGCGCTCGGGCTACAGCTTCGGCGTTGCGCTCTCCGACGAGGACAGGCGCGACATGAACGCCGGGATCGGGCCGCAGGCCCACGAGGGCGCCTCCACCTTCATCGCCCCCACCGACACCTTCCGCGACAGCCTCGACACCACCATCGCCGGCCTGCCGGTGCAGTTCCTCCATGTGCCCAGCGAGGCCCCGGACGAAATCGTCCTCTACCTGCCCGGCAACCGCGTGCTGATCAGTGCCGAAGTGATCCAGGGGCCGACCTTGCCCAACATCCACACCCTGCGCGGCACCAAGTTCCGCGACCCGGTGGTGTGGGTGGCGAGCCTGGACAAATTGCGCGCTTTCCAGGCTGACGTGATGGTGCCGCTGCACGGCCAGCCGGTGAGTGGGCGGGAGAAGGTGGAGGAGGTGCTGCGCATGACCCGCGACGGCATCGCCTATATCCACGACCAGACCGTGCGCTGGATGAACAAGGGCCTGACCCCTGACGAACTGGTGGAGAAGGTCAAGCTGCCGCCGCACCTGGCCGGCTACACGCCCTACCTGCGCGAGTACTACGGCACCGTGAAGCACAGCGTGCGGCAGATCTACCAGGGCTATCTGGGCTGGTTCCAGGGTGACCCGGTGGACCTCGACCCCATCCCGCCGGCGGAGAAGGCCAAGCGCCTGATCGCCCTCATGGGTGGGCGCGACAAGGTGCTGATGGCAGCCGGCGACGCCTACCTGAAAGGTGACTGGCAGTGGGCGGCCGAGCTGGCCGGTTACGCCATTCGCATCGACCATGACGACACGCTCGCCCGCGACATCAAGGCCCGCAGCTTCCGTCGCCTGGGCTACGCCAGCATGAACATCAACTGGCGCAACTGGTACCTGATGAGCGCCATGGAGCTGGAGGGCAAGCTGGAGGGCGACGTGGCGCTGGAAATGTCCCGCCGGGTGCGTTCGGCCTTCCTCTCGCCGGACATGCTGAAGAACCTGCCGGCGCGCATCTTCCTGCAGAACTGGGTGACCCGCATCGACCCGGAGAAGAGCGGCGACGTCGAACTGGCCCTGGGCTTCGCCTTCCCCGACATCGACGAAGCCTGGACCTTGGAAGTCCGCCGCGGCGTGGCCCAGCTCAAGTCCGGCATCGACCCTGCCGTACCCCTGCGCCTGACCCTCGACAAGCGCTACCTGGACACCGTCATCAGTGGCGAGAACAGCCTGCTCAAGGGCGCGCTGCTGGGGGACGTGAAGGTCGATGGCAACCTGCTCGACATCAAGACCTTCCTCGGCTGCTTCGATTTCGAGGACGCCCCCATCGCCCTCACCGTGCGCTGAGCCGGGCAGGGCGCGCCCGCCGGGGCGTCCTGCCAACCAAAAGTGCGGAGAGTCGTGCCGTCACCAGGCGGCACACTCTGTCTCCCGCCCCTCACGATGGAGACACCATGCACCTGCCTTCCTTCCTCAAGGGCGCGCTGGCCATGTTCTGGCTGGTGGCGCTGCTCAACGTCATCTACCCCTTCGGCGATACCCTGCACCGGCCGTTGCTGCTGGTTTCC
Organism: Pseudomonas sp. ENNP23; assembly: GCF_001728945.1. Taxonomy (NCBI): domain Bacteria; kingdom Pseudomonadati; phylum Pseudomonadota; class Gammaproteobacteria; order Pseudomonadales; family Pseudomonadaceae; genus Pseudomonas; species Pseudomonas sp. ENNP23. The sequence continues at coordinate 11,539 of NZ_LYSP01000021.1, read as the reverse complement.
GCCCTGGTCCTGCTGGCCCACATCGGCGAAGCCGCGCTGTTCAACCGCAAGCTGCGGGCCCGGCCTTCGCCCTGGCTGGAGCGCGTCCAGGTCCTGCTGTTCGGCTTCCTGCACCTGCGCGGCCTGCGTTGAGGCCGGGCGCCTCTGCCTGTCATAGCCCTGTAATGGCAACTGCGTAGGAGATGTCGGACCCCGTCGCACCTGACGGGGTCCTGTCTGTTCTGTTGAACGATCGGCTGAACCTGGAGCGGGATGGCGTGTTCATAACCCTGTCGATGCGCCAGGGAGCGCCGACTATCGGGCACTTCTGAAAACGACCTGCGCTGACGGCCTCGCCCAGGTTTTAAGAGGTGCCCCTGCGAGGACGCATGCAAGGAGCCCACATGATGAAGATTTCCTCCGAACTGGCCTTGAACAATGCGCGCACGCAACTGGCCCTGATGCGCAGCGCGCCGGACCGCCGGGCGCTTGCCTACCGCTTCGCGGTGGCGCGCGGCTACATCGATGCGCTGCACGATTTCGCCGTGATCGATGCCCGGCAGTGGCGCCAACTGCTCGACGAGGCCGATGCCTTGCGCCTGGAGGCCGATACCGCGTTGCACAGCCTGCCCATGGCCAACCTGCCGCTGGGTCGCAGCCTCGCCGAGCCGTCCCCGGCCCAGGTGGCCTGACCGCCTGCACATTGCCGGCCCGATAGCGGGCGCCGTATGCTCGGCGCCTTTCCCTCCTGGGCCGGATGCGATGTTCTCTTCCCGACAGGCCATGCTGGGCTGGATGGAAGTTGCCCATTGCAGCGGCACCGGCCACCGCTTCGCCAAACACAGCCACGACGAATGCGTCATCGGGGTCAACCTCGTCGGCGTGGAAGAGGTGTGGCTGGATCGGCGCACCTTCAGCGCCCAACCGGGCGACATCACCCTCTACAACCCCGGCCAGATCCAGGGCGGTGGCGTGAAGGACGGCGAGCCCTGGCGCTTCGCCGGTCTCTACCTGGCCGCTGACCGACTGGCGGCCGACTTCGGCCTGGCCCACCTGGAGTTCGAGCGTGCCTGCTGGCGCCAGCCGCGTCTGGGGCAGTGCCTGAGCGAAGCGGTCGTATTGGGCCTGCAGGCTGATCCCCACGTCCGCGAGCGCGCCGAGGAACGCCTGCTGGAGGCGTTGGCGCACCTGGTGGATGCCTGCGCCGCACGCCTGCCGCGCACCACCGCCCTCGGGCGCGGGCCGGTGGCTCGGGTCCAGGCCCTGCTGGCCGACCGTCTGCAGGACGCGCCCGACCTGGAGGAAATGGCCGCGCTGGTGGGCGTCTCGCGTTTCCACCTGTTGCGTGCCTTCAAGAAGGAAACCGGCCTGAGCCCGCGCCAGTGGGCCATGCAACTGCGCACCTGCCGCGCCCGTGGGCTGCTGCGGGCGGGCGTGCCGGCCACCGACGTGGCCCATGCCCTGGGTTTCGCCGACCAGAGCCACCTCAACCGGCACTTCCGCGCCGCCTACGGCATCACCCCTGGCGAACTGGGGCGGCGCCTGCGCGGCCAGGCTGCAATCTGATCCAAGTCCGCCCTGGGGCGAGCCGGCATACTCGCGCCTTTCTGGCCGTGCCCTGGGAGCATTCGATGTCGATGGTGTTCATTTCCGCCTTTCTGTTCGGCGTGGCGTTCTGCCTGTCGCCTGGTGCCGTCCTGGCCGAGACCCTGCGCCGGGGCCTGCTGCATGGCTTCCGTCCGGCGCTGATGGTGCAGGTTGGGTCACTGGCCGGCGATGCCCTCTGGGCACTGCTGGGGTTGGCCGGGCTGACCCTGCTGCTGGCCCAGGACGCGGTGCGCGTGCCGCTGACCCTGGCCTGTGCCGCCTACCTTGCCTGGCTCGGTTGGCGAAGCCTGGGGGATGCCTGGCGACTGCCGGAGGCCGGCGACGAAGCCGCTCCAACGGCGGACCGGGGCGCCTTGCTGACCGGCGCGGCGATCTCCCTGACCAACCCGAAGAACATCGTCTACTGGGGGGCTCTGGGCAGCGCTCTGGCCGGCATCGTCGGCGAGGCCCCGAGCCTGGCCCAGACCGCCACCTTCTTCGCCGGTTTCATGACCGCCTCGGTGGCCTGCTGCTTCCTCTGCGCCGGCCTGGTGGCCTGGCTGCGGCGCAACGCCTCGGCCTTCTGGCAGCGGGCCAGCCACGGGCTGTGCGGCGTGCTCCTGCTGGGCCTGGCAGCGCTCGCCCTGCGCGGGCTGTAACCATTGGGCGCCGCTCTGTGTCGCCTGTCTGGAGTGCCGCCTGCTACCCGAGGCGCACATCGCCGGCGGGCATGGTCTGGTGATCGGTGAGGGCGTGGAGGGCCGGGCATTGCCGACCAGGGCGTGAGGACTTCAGGCTGCCGTCGCCCGGACTTCGGTCCGGGAACGCGCCAGGCGCGTGTTCAGGTCCCGTAGGAGCGCGCTCTGCTCGCGAACGTTTTCACCTGGGAGCCTGGGTTTCAGCCCGGCTTGTAGCTGAATGTCGTGCGGAAGCGGCTTCAGCCGCGATGCCCCGCCCAGGGCGGGCGGGGCAGGGGGGGATCAGAGTGCGGCGGCCGGGGCCGGGGTGCTCTCGGCCTGGACGGGGATGAACTCCAGCTGCAGGCGCTCGTGACTCCAGGCGCGGGTGCTGTTGGTCAGGTCCAGGTCGTCGTTCAGCTTGCGGCCGTAGGACGGGATGATGGCCTTCAGGCGCGCCTGCCAGGCGTCGCTCTTGAGCTTCTCGGGGAAGGTCTTCTCCAGCACGCTGAGCATGATCGGCGCAGCGGTGGAGGCGCCCGGGGAGGCGCCCAGCAGGGCCGCGATGGAGCCGTCAGCGGCGCTCACCACTTCGGTGCCGAACTGCAGCACGCCACCTTTCACCGGGTCTTTCTTGATCACCTGCACACGCTGGCCGGCCTGTATCAGTTCCCAGTCGGCGTCCTGCGCATCGGGGAAGTACTCGCGCAGGGCGGCCATGCGGTCGTCCTGGTCGAGCATCAACTGGCCGACCAGGTACTGGCTGAGGTCCAGGTTGTCGATGCCGGCGGTGGTCATCGGGCCGATGTTGTCGGTGGTGATGGCGCTGAACATGTCCATGTGCGAGCCGTTCTTCAGGAACTTGGTGGAGAAGGTCGCGAAGGGGCCGAACAGCAGCACTTCCTGGCCGTCCACCACGCGGGTGTCCAGGTGCGGGACGGACATGGGCGGGGAGCCGACCGAGGCCTTGCCGTAGAGCTTGGCGTGGTGACGGGCGACGATTTCCTGGTTGCGGGTCATCAGGAAGGAGCCGCCCACCGGGAAGCCGGCGTAGCCTTCGGCTTCCGCAATGCCGGATTTCTGCAGCAGCTTCAGCGCGCCGCCGCCGGCACCGATGAACACGAAGCGAGCGTTGACGGCGCGTTCGGCACCGTCGTTTGCCAGGTCGGCCACCACCACCTTCCAGGTGCCGTCGGCGTTGCGCACGATGTCGCGCACTTCATGGCTCAGGTTCAGCTTGAACTTGGGTGATTCGGACAGGGAGGCGAACAGTTGGCGGGTGATCTCGCCGAAGTTCACGTCGGTGCCGATGGTCATGCGGGTGGCGGCGATCTTCTGGGCCGGGTCGCGGTCCTGCATCACCAGCGGTACCCACTGGGCGATCTGGGCGTGGTCTTCGCTGTATTCCATGCCGCGGAACAGGTTGCTGTGCTGCAGGGCGGCGTGGCGCTTCTTCAGGTAGGCGACGTTGTCGTCACCCCATACGAAGCTCATGTGCGGGACGTTGTTGATGAACGAACGGGGGTTCTTCAGCACGCCACGATCGATCTGGTAGGCCCAGAACTGCTTGGAGATCTCGAAGGATTCGTTGATTGCCACGGCCTTGCTGATGTCGATGCCGCCGTCGGCGGTCTCGGGGGTGTAGTTCAGCTCGCAGAAGGCGGAGTGGCCAGTGCCGGCGTTGTTCAGGGCGTTGGAGCTTTCCTCGGCGACCTGGTCGAGGCGTTCGAAGGTCTCGATCGTCCACTCGGGCTCCAGCTCGTGGAGGTAGGTGCCGAGGCTGGCACTCATGATGCCGCCGCCGATCAGCAGCACGTCGAGGGGTTGTTCGGGGGCGTCGGGCTGGGAGCAGCCGACCACGCTCAGGCACGTCAGTGCCAGCAGCAGTTTCTTCATCGATGAACCTTCCAGTCTTCCGGGCTGCGCCTGCCACCCTGTGCACGCGGTGTGGCCGGGCCCTTTGTAAGGGCGCGACCGGGCGGTGGCGCTGCGTTCTTCTGGCCGTCGCCTGTGGCGGCGGCTGCGAACGGTGGTCCGAGACCACCGTGGGCGGCCAAATTAGCAAGGGCTGTGCCATATGGTCGCAGGCTGGGTGGCGCGGGGCTTGCAGGATGGCGCGTCACCAACCGGGTGGCGGGTACCCGCCATCCGGATGGTGTCTGGAGGGGGGTGAGTGGCGGAAATCCGCCCATCCGCCTCAACCGCGAGTGCGCGGAACGATACAGCCGGTGATGCGTTGACGGGAGGTGAGACAGTCCCGCGTCTTGGCCGGGACCTGCGTCGGTCGCAGGGCGTTGGCAAGCGCTTTCTCCTTGGGCACCTGGCTGTCCTGGAGGGGCAGCGTCGGCCTCGGCGGCTGGCTCGGGCGCAAGTCCAGCGCCAGGCCGTAGCGGCCGTCTTCCAGCCTCACCAGGCTGCCCGGCGGGTATCCAGCCGGGTGCGCTGAGTCTTTCCTGATGCGGCGGGTCCGGTCGTCTTGCCTGGCGGCCTGGTGCCTGGCCCTTGGGCTCAGGACAGGACGATGTAGTCGCTGCGCTGGGTGATGCCCCGGTGCTCGCCTTCAGTGAGGTGCACGTAGCGGCCGTCGAGCAGGTCGATGGGGATGCAGTCGTCCACGTCCAGCAGGGCGTCGGTGTGGGGTTTGTCCCAATCGGCGTGCATGCGGCGCTTGCCGCGCTCCTTGGCCTCGGCGCGGTCGCGGGCGACCACCAGCAGGTAGCGGTGGGCTTCGCCGAAGGAGCCGGGCTCGTAGCCGCCGAGGTTGATGAAGTAGAGCCGGGGCGAGCCGGGCGCCGGGGCCAGGCTGCTGAGGCTGACGCGGTAGCCGTCGACGCCTTCGATGGCCATCCAGGAGTCGATGTGCAGGCCTTCGCGGCTGCCGAACCACTCTTCACGCAGGCGGGGGTAGGTGTCTTCGATGGTGTCGGCGAAGGCGAACACCACGTCGTGGACTTCGATCTTGGCCCGGGGGTGCCGACCACCGAGCATGACGACGTACAGCATTGTCGTTGTCGTTCCTTGGAAGAACAGGGGGAAAACGCCCGGCATCCACTGCCGGGCGGCGCGCCATGGTAACGCACGGCTGTGGTCACGGTGCAGCGCTTTTTGACGGTCTGCAGGGCTCAGGATGCCGGCGGGTGAACCCGGTCACGGCCTGCACCCTTCGCCTGGTACAGGGCTTCGTCGGCGGCGCGCAGCAGTTGCGCCTCGTGGGGGCTGCTGTCCTGGGGGAGGGGCATGTACACGTGGTACCCGAGGCTGACGGTGACCACGCCGTGGTCGCTGCCGCTGTGTGGGATTTCCAGCGCACGCACGGCCTGGCGGATCTGCTCGGCGATGCAGTGGGTGTCCTCGGGGGCAGCGTTGGGCAGCAGCAGGGTCATTTCCTCGCCACCGTAGCGCGCGGCCAGGTCGCCGGGGCGACGGGCGAAACCGGCCAGCACCTGGGCGACGGCGCGGATGCACTGGTCGCCGGCGAGGTGGCCGTAGTGGTCGTTGTAGCGTTTGAAGTAATCGATATCGAGCATGACGATGCCCAGTGGCGTGCCCAGGCGTCGGGCCCGACTGGCTTCGATGGGCAGCACGGCGTCCAGGCGTCGGCGGTTGGCCAGGCCGGTGAGGGCGTCTTCCAGGGCCAGTTGCTCCAGGGTCTCGTGGGCCAGGCGCAGCTCCTCCTCGGCCAATGCGCCCTGTTCCATTTGCCGCACCAGGGTGGCGGCGAACAGCACCAGGCCGGCGATCACGACCACCACCACGAGGCATGAGCGGGCCACCTGGTTGAGCCAGGGCGCGGCGATGGACTGGGTGGCGATGCCGGTTTCCACCAGCAGGGGATAGTCCTGCAGTTGGCGGTAGCTGAACAGGCGCTCGACGTCGTCCAGCGAGGAGCGGGCCACCGTGAGCCCGGCGGGTGCCTCCGGCAGCAGGTCCTTGACGATGTGGGTATTGGCCAGGCTGCGGCCGGTGGCGTAGGGGTCGAAGGGGTGGCGGACGAGGATGGCGCCGTTCTGCTCGGCCAGCACGATGATGCCGCGCTCGCCCAGGTCGAAGGTTTCGTAGTAACGGTTGAAGTAGGCCACTTCCAGGGTGGCCACGGCCACGCCGACGAACTGGCCGTTGCGGTCGTCGATGCGCCGCGAGATGGGGATCACCAGGTCGCCGGTGAAGCGGCTGCGGATCACCTGGCTGACGTGTACCCGGTCGTCGGGGTCGTCGCGGTGGTAGCGGAAGTACTCGCGATCGGCGTTGTTCATCGGCTGGCCACCCACCTCGCGGTCGGTTACCACGCAGTTGCCTTCCTTGTCGTAGATGAACAACTCGTGGAGTTGGGGCAGGAACTGCTGCTGGCGCTTCATCAGCCGGTGCATGCGGGTCGTGTCCAGCCGCGCCAGGCCGTCGTGCTCGACTTGCTCGATGAGGTCGTAGAGCAGCGCGTCGGCCTGGCGGATGGCGTCCCGCGCGTGCTCGGCGGCGGCTCCGGTGACGTTGGTGGCGCTGACCTCGGCGCGGTGGAATTCCTGCCGGTAGTCGAGCCAGACCTGCCAGGCCTCCATGGCCAGGATCGCCAGGATGGCCAGGGTGGTGAACAGGCGTGCCAACCGTTGGGTGCGCTGATGGGGAGGAGGCTTGGAAGGGGCGGATGCATTCATGCTCGGGGTCGTGATCCTGGGTACTGCGGGTCCGGGCGGCCGTGTCGGTGCCCGGATGGGGGAACCTTGGTTCTGAGCGTAGCGGAAGGCGCCGATGACTCCAGCGAGGCGGCCCTTGGTTTAGAATGCCGCCCCTTTTCCCGACGCATATCGCCATGACTCCCGACTCCTTCGACATTCTCCGGCACCGACTCGTCACCGCCCTGGCTGAGCCGCCGGCCGAAACCCGGCGTGTGTTCCATGGGCGTGGTCGGCTCTGGCCGGGGTTGGAGCACGTCACCGTGGACTGGCTGGAGGGCGTGGTGCTGGTGGCGCTGTTCCGCGAGCCTCCGGCCGAGGCGCTGGAGGAACTGCGCGCGCTGCTGCTGGCACTGGCCGAGGTGCCTGTCTGGCCTGCTGGAGCCGTTCGCAGTGTGCTGCTGCAGCACCGCTACCGACCCGGCAGCGAGACCGAGTGCCTGTGGGGCGAGGCAGTGGATGCCTGGACCATGCACGAGGACGGCCTGGCCTATCGGCTGGACCTGATGCGCAACCAGAACATCGGCCTGTTCCTCGACATGCGCCATGGCCGCCGCTGGGTGCGCGAGGTGGCGGCAGGGCGCCGGGTGTTGAACCTGTTCGCCTACACTTGCGGCTTTTCCGTGGCGGCCATCGCCGGTGGTGCCGAGGCCGTGGTGAACCTGGACATGGCCCGCGCGGCGCTGGCCCGTGGGCGTGACAACCACCGCCTCAATGGCCATGAACTGGGGCGGCTGAGCTTTCTCGGGCATGAGCTGTTCAAGTCCTGGGGGCGGCTGAAGCGGGAAGGGCCCTATGGGCTGGTGATCATCGACCCGCCGTCGTTCCAGCGCGGCAGCTTCGAGCTGGACCGGGACTACCGCAAGATTCTCCGCCGCGTGCCGGAATTGCTGGCGCCTGGTGCGCGGGTGCTGGCCTGTGTGAACGACCCGTCCACCGGTGCCGACTTCATCATTCGCACGATGGGTGAGGAAGCACCGGGGCTGGTGTTCCGCGAACGCCTGGCCAACCCACCGGAGTTCGCCGACGAGGACCCGGAGGGTGGGCTCAAGGCCCTGGTGTTCGAATGGGACGGTGCCGGGCCGGCCGGGGTCTGAGCGCTGGCCTGGAGGGCGGCAGGCGGTGTGAGCCTGCCCGGTGCGGCGTTCAGATCACGCCTGCATCGTCGTCGTTGATCAGCCGGTTGAGCCCGCCCAGGGCTTCCCGCGCCTGGGTCCGGCTGAGCAGCTTGGACTGGGCAGCCGGTGGCAGGTCGGTGATGCGCAGGACGCCCTTGGCCATCAGCACGCTGATCAGGTCTTCCAGCACCCGGATCATTTCGCTGTCGCTCTGCTTGAGCTGCAGCAGGCTGGCCTCGATGGTCTGGTTGGAGTACCAGGCGAGCACTTCCTGATCGTCGGCGGGGAGCTGGCCGTGGTGGCCGGCGAACTCGGCCGCTTCGACGCGGACCAGTTTGCCCCGGTCGTCGCGCTGCACGTAAAGCATGGATACCCCCTGGTTGGACATGGTGCGCCGGACGCACATCTATACGCGTGGCTCGGCGGGCAGACAACAGGCACTTTCTAAAGCCACCTGCGTTGTCATCGTGTGGTGTTGTCAACGGGTGCAACAGGCTTGTTCACACCCTGTAAACGGCGTTCAGCCATGCGCTGACGACCGCGCCCGGGTTTTCAAGGGCGCCCTGCAGCGGCCGGGCAGGGTGGACTTCCCACCGCGCGGCCGGGCGCGGCGGGAAGGGACCTCATCAGCTGTGCTCGGTCTTCACCAACGGGTCGGAGCCGGCCACCAGCGAGCTGACGATCTGCGAGGAAGTCGACCCGTACTGGGTCAGGTCCACGCCTTCGAGCTTGATGGTCACATCGGCGCCGTTGGCGACGTTGCCGCTGGTGCTCACCTGCAGGGTGCTGGTGGTGGTGTCGACCTTGAGGTAGTCAAGGATGTTGTTGGCGTTGGCGGCATCGGGCAGCAGGTCGCTGAGGTCGATGCGGTCGCCTTCGCCGGCGTTGAAGTCCTTGATCACGTCGTTGCCGATGTCGCCGGCCTTCCAGACGAAGATGTCGGCGCCGGCACCGCCGGTGAGGGTGTCGTTGCCCACGCCGCCGATCAGCAGGTCATTGCCGTCACCGCCATTGAGCAGGTCGTGGCCAGCGTTGCCGTAGAGCACGTCGTGGCCGTTGCCGCCGTTGAGGATGTCGGCGTACTTGCTGCCGTTGATCAGGTCGCTGGCCTCGGTCCCGTTGGTGGTGCCGATGGTATGCAGCGCCCAGCCGGTGTCGGTCTGCACCAGTTCCTGCCCGGCGCCCGGGGCCTGGAAGATCTCCAGTCCGCTGCCGCTGGCGCCCAGCACCTTGTAGGTGGAGTCGGCACTGCCACTGAGCTTGAACTCAACTTTCAGGCTGGCCGCGGCGCCCTGGTCCCAATACAGCAGCTCCAGCGCCTGCAGGTCACCGCTGAGGCCGATGCCGCTGAACACCTTGGAGGTGGTGCTCTGGATGTAGTCGGCCTCGGCCACCACCTGGCCACCGATCATCAGGCGGTAACCGTCGTCCGCGGTGACGCGGATGTCGTAGGTGCCACCCTGGGCCAGGTCGAGGAAACCGTGGGCGCGGATGATCGCGTCCGAGGTGTCGCCCAGGCCCGCGCCGCCGGCCTTGAGGTTGGAAACGTTGCCCGTGCTGGCTGCCGTGAGGAAGTCGTACAGGTTGTTCCGGTTGTTGCCCGAGCTGCCGATGGTGGCACCGTTGGACAGGCTGCGGTTGTCGCCCAGATCGTCGCTGAACACCGGGGAACCGTTCCTCAGGCCGTAGTCGATGACGTTGGCGACGAAGGTGGCGTTGACCGATGCGGCGGCCGCGTTGTCGTTGGAGCCGATCAGGCTGGTGCTGTTGCCACTGCGGGACTCGACGTAGTCCTCCACCAGCTTGAGGCTGGTGAGGTTCGGCCGGGTGCTGCCGCTTTCTGCGTAGCCCCAGTATTCGCCGGTCAGGCCGCTGGACAGCGCAGTGCTGGTGTCCGCCACGTTGATGGTGTTGGTGGTGAGGCTTTCATGGCCGACGCCACCGTCGACGATCTTCAGCGTCAGGTGCTGGCTGGCGGAACTGGCGGTGTTGCCGTTGGGCTCCACCGACACGGCCTTGACGTCCAGGTCGATCTCGCCACGTACCGAGCCGCTGACCTGCAGCTTGGCGGTGGCCAACTGGGCTGCAGTCAGGGAAATGACGCCGTTCGTCGCCGTCAGGGTGGTGTTGCCGACCACCACGCTGGCCCCGCTGGGCAGGTTGGAGAGGTCGTAGCGCAGGCTCTCGGAGCCGTCGGTGTCGGTCAGCGCGCCGCTGATGTAGTTGGCCAGGGCGATGCTGGTCTTGCCGCTGACGCCGCCGTCACCGGCCACCACGCCCTGGGAGGAGGTGAGGGTGATGTTGTCGATCAGCGCACCGCGACCTGCGGAGTCGGTGGAGGTGCCGGCCAGCTTGATGGTCAGCGCTTCGGTCTTGCCGGTGCCGGTGAAGCTGAAGTGGATGTTCTCCCAGTTCAGGCTGGTCTGGCTGCTGGTGGAGCTGTACTCGCCCACCAGGGTGTTGCCGAGGTAGACCGCGATCTTGGTGAAGCTGGCGTCGAAGCCCAGACGACCGGCGTAGTCCATGTTCAGCTCGTAGACCTTGCCGACCTCGGTGGCGACGTTGCGGGTGACGCCCAGGGTCTGGGACATGTTGCCGCCGGCGTCGTTGAGTTCCAGCGCGTCCCCATTGTTGGTGCCCGGCAGCCTGACGGTGATGGAGTTGCCGGCCTGGTTCTGCATGCTGTCGCCGTTGGCCCAGACTTCGAACACGTTCCTGCCGCCACTGCGAACGTCGCCAGTGGTGACCAGGGTCCAGTCCTCGAAGGTCGGCCCGGCCACGTCCTGGGAGGTGCTGTTGCTGTTGGGCGCGGAGTCCCAGGTGGTGGTGAACAGCGTGCTGGTCGCAGCGGACTTCACGGTCAGGGTCGGTACGTCGGCCACCGGAGCGATGTCGATGCTCATGGTGCTGCTGGCGGTGCTCAGGGCGCCGTCGCTGCCGCTGTACTTGAAGGTGGCGTAGGTGGCCTGGTTCAGCCCGACGCCGGTGCCGCCGAAGTTGTCGTGGCCGGACTCGTTGCTGTCCGGCACGAAGCGCAGTCCGCCGGCGTCGATCACCGACTTGGTGACGGTGGTGTTGGCGGTGACGTTGGTCCAGGCGCCGTTCACCTGCATCTGCAGTTTGCCTTCGATCGGCAGGCTCTCGACCTTGATCGACAGGGTGCTGTTGGCGTCGACGTCGCTGACCTTGAAGTCGCTCCAGGCGAAGGTGTAGTGGGTGTCTTCGACGCCGTTGACGTTGGCGCCGGCGACCACCACGGGGGCCTCGTTGACGTTGTTCACCTGGATGTTGAACGACTGGGTGTTGGTGCTGCCGTCGGAGCTGGTGGCCTTGACCACGATGGTGTGGCTGGTGGCGGTTTCGTAATCCAGCTTGGTGCCATCGGCAACCGTCACCACACCGGTGGTGGCGTTGATGGCGAAGCGGCCACCGGCGTTGTCCACCAGCTCGTACTGGGTGATGGTGGCGCCCACGTCGCCGTCCACGCCCTTGGCCGTGATGCCCACGACAG